>DAOVRJ010000075.1 GCA_030628225.1 Candidatus Zixiibacteriota bacterium
GCCCGGTACAGGGGCTCATATTCTGAACGATCCTCAGGGCCTTGACCTCGGGCTGGCAAGGAGATGTTGGCCTTCTCGGCCAGATACCTCACCGCGTCCAGAAATCCCATCTTCTGATATTCCATGAGGAATTTGAAGACGTTGCCCCCCAATCCACAGCCAAAACAGTGAAAGATCTGTCGCTGAGGGCTCACTGAAAAGGAGGGTTTTTTCTCCTGATGAAAGGGGCACAGTCCCACGTAGTTCTTGCCCTGTTTCTTCAGCGGTACGTATTCGGAGATGAGAGTAACGATGTCATTACTGGTCCTGATCTCATCAATAAGATCGTCGGATATTCGACCTGACAAAATCTTCTCCTATTCTAATTCCACCACCGTCACCCCATCTCCCCCTTCATTCCACGCCCCAAGCCGGTGGCTTTTCACTCCTGGAAAATCCTTCAGAAAATCACCGACCCGCTTACGCAGGGCCCCCGTACCCTTCCCGTGAATGATCAACAAAGTACTCAGACCGGCGAGCATGGCCCGATCCAGAAACATCTCCAGGCGGGCGATGGCTTCGTCTGCCAGCAATCCCCGCAAATCTATCTGGTTGACGGCCTGGTCAGCGAACACCTCACCGACATCGATGCCAACTGTCGATTTACTCTCCTTCTTCGCCGGCGTGGATGAGGGTCTCAGATCTGCTCCCTCCACCTCCACGGTGAGGTTCCCCACCCGCACCTTGTACCGCCCCCGGCTCCCAACCCTGGCCACTACCTCACCATCCGTCTGCAGTCCCTCCACCCAGACACCATCGCCTATTTTCAGAGGACCGCGGCGAGGTTTGGACCGTGGTGCAATGGTCTTCAGCCGCTGCTTAATGCGAGCCACCTCGGTATCCAGAGCCCGATGGGTCTCTTTGATGACCTCCTTGCTGGCCTGGGCTTTGCGGATCTGGGCGATGACCCGCTCCACCAAAGCGTTGGCCCCGGCCAAAACGGTCTGGGCATCGCGGTGAGCATCCTCCCGAATCCGTTTCTCCTCCTCCCCAACCCGTTCCAGCCTCTGGCTATAATCCTCAGTCAGTTGGCTTAAAATCCTCTCCCGTTCCTGGATCTCTGCATTTTTACGCTTGTAGAAACCCACCCGGCGGTTCAAATCCTCGATGAGCAGCGCCGTCTCCTGGCGCTCCTCCCCCAAAAGGCTGGTGGCCTTCTTCACAACTGAGGGAAGCATCCCCAGCCGTTTGGCGATCTCCAGTGCGTAGCTGCTGCCCGGAACGCCAAGTAGAAAACGGTAGGTGGGTCGCAGTGTTTTACGATCGAACTCCAGAGAGGCATTTTCGATTTCCGGATGGTCGTGGGCAAAGAGCTTGAGCACTCCAAAGTGGGTAGATGCGACGGTGCGCACCTTGCGGGAGGCCAGAACTTCCAGCACAGCCATGGCCAAAGCTGCTCCCTCATCCGGGTCGGTGCCCACCCCGATCTCATCCAAAAGAACTAAGCTATTCTGGTCAGCATGCTCCAGGACTGTGACGATTTGGCGGAGATGGGAGGAAAAGGTGCTCAGGGATTGTTCGATGGATTGTTCGTCGCCGATGTCCGCGTAAATCTCCTGAAAGATGGGCAGCTCGCTGTCACCGTGAACCGGAATATGCAAACCCGCCTGAGTCATCAGGCTCAGAAGACCCAGGGTCTTCAGGACCACCGTCTTGCCGCCGGTATTGGGACCGGTGACCACCAGGGTGTTAAACCCCTCTCCCAGCTCTATATCCAGGGGGACCACCTGGCCATCTGCAGTTCCCAAAAGCATCAGAAGGGGATGGCGGGCCCCCTTTAGCTTTAGAATGCCCCGATCGTTCAGCTTGGGCTGGGCAGCATCCAGATCCAGAGAAAAGCGCGCCTTGGCATAGATCAAATCCAACTGCTGCAGAACCAGGAGGTTAGCACTGATGACCGGCACATTATCAGCCACCAGCCGGGTCAAGCTTCTCAGGATCCTGAGGATCTCTCTTTTCTCCTCCAGCTCCAGCTCCCGCAAACGGTTTCCCATCTCGATGACCGAGACGGGCTCCACGAATAAAGTGGTGCCGCTGGCCGAGCGATCGTGGATGATCCCCGGAACCCTGTTGCGCTGATCTCCCCGCAGGGGAATGACATAACGACCGTCACGAAGGGTGATAATCCCCTCTTTTGTCTCCCCCCTCCCGGATACAGATGACAAAAGGGATCGCAACTTGGTTAGTATACGATCCCTGGTCGTTCCGTTTTCTCTTCTGAGGCCCTGGAGTTTCTTGCTGGCGTCATCTTTCACCTGTCCCTTGGAATCGATCTTCTCGGCGATTTTCTTTCTCAAAGCCTCCAGCGGCTTTATTTGCTGGATCAAAATCTCCAGGTGGGGACATTCACCCCGGTGATCTCTGTTGAAAGCCAACAGCAGCTGACTGACCGATAAGATCTCCTCGATATCCAACAGCTCCGACGGCTCGAGCACGGCACCCTGATGGCCACACCTGGTCAGACCGGGACGAATGTCTTTGACTCGCCGGAGTGGAAAATCTCCTCCATTTTGAAAAAACCTTTTCAGTTCCGAGACCTGGGTCAAGGCGGTGAGAACCGTCTCCTGGTCTGTCAAAGGGGTCAATTCGGACGCACTCTCCCTGCCCAGTGGCGAAAGGGTCTTTTTCGCCACCAGCTCACGAATTTTATCAAACTCCAAAACCTGCAGGGTATGCTGGTTCATCTTCCCCTGAGATCACCGTCCCTCGGTGGATTTTTCATCCACCTCAGTTTGATTCTGGTGACCCTCCCCGTCTTTTTGGGCATCCTTGGCTTTTTGCAGCTGATCCACTAATTGAGATCCCTTCTCCAAAACTTGCTCTTTACCCCGGGCGAAGCCGCGCTCAACGGATTGGCCGATCACCTCGCCGAGAGACCGCATCTGGGGAAAGGCTCCTTTGAGAAAATTATACACACCAGGAGCAAACACCCTCATTGTTGGAACTAACACAGAGGAATCCAGAGGCTTAGCGATGGTCTGAGGAAGAGAGAAAAGTCCCAGAAAAAGCAACAACAGGCTGATGAGCAAACCGCCCTTCAGTAGACCGATAACGCTTCCTCCCAAACGGTCCAGCAAGTGCAGAGGAGTTTGGCGCACGATCTTGAAGAGAAGGTTTCCTGCTGCTTTACATAGAAGGAAAACGAGGATAAATATGAGGATAAAGCTAACGACAGTGGCAACTGAGGGGGGGAAATGAATGAGATCGACGATGGCTTCAGACCAGATCGGCGAACCTGCGATTCCCAGCACAAAGGCCAGCACAAGCCCCACAAACCCCGTCACCTCACGAATAAAACCTCTTCGTAATCCGGCGACGAGGAAAAGGATCATGAACAGCCCCACTACAATATCAACCCAATTCATGCATCCTCTTCCGATTCCCGGTCGCAGAGATCAGATTTGGTGGCTCAGACATCAGCCAGCAGGCGAATATCCTTCGCTGTTGATAATCAGAGGTTCTGTAGCTTCTCTTTTACCAGCTTGTTGACCAATCCACCCTCGACCCGGCCCCTCACCTGAGGCATAATCTGCTTCATCACAGTTCCCAGATCGACCAACCCACTCGCCCCTACTTCGCGCACCGTTTTATCGACGAGAACAGAAACCTCCTCTTCCGAAAGAGGTTGGGGCAAGTAACCCTGGACAATGTTCAGCTCTGCCAGCTCTTTCTCCACCAGGTCCTGCCGGTTGCCCTCTCGAAACTTTTCGATGGCCTCTTTTCTCATCTTAACGGCAGAGGAAAACACCGAGAGAATCTCATCCTCGGTGAGCTTCCTCCTCCGCTGGATAGCCGCATTCTCAAGCTGAGCTCTAAGCAAGCGAATAACACCAAGACGTAGTTTGTCCCCGGCGCGAAGAGCATCTTTCATATCTTTGAATAGCTGCTCCAAAACTGGCCCGTTATGCATATTTCAACGCGTTCTTTCTTGCCTTCCTCTTGGCAGCGGCTATTTTCTTCTTGCGACGCTCGCTGGGCTTCTCGAAGTGCTGGTGCTTTCTAATTTCCGAAAGAATACCAGCTTTCTCGCAAGCCTTATGGAACCTCCTCAGCGCTTTATCAAATGGCTCCTTTTCCCTTACCCGAATTCCCGCCATACACCTTCCAACCCCCTTTCACAATTTACTCAATCATTTTTGATGTTTCACTCTTTATAAAGATATTATTGTAAACATATAAAAATAACATAGAAAAACGGCTATGTCAAGCAATTTCCCTCCACTGTCCGGACTAAAGCTCTATCCCAGCTCGCCCAGTTGAAACAGAACCACTGCTGCCAGAATGATCCCGGCAGTTTCCGCTCGCAATCGCCTTGGTCCCAATGAGATTAAATAGACCCCCCGCTGCACGGCCTGGGAGATCTCCGCAGATGAGAATCCTCCCTCGGGCCCCACCAACAACATCACATCCCGTGGTTCCTTGCCGGTCTGGAAAACCCGATCCAAGCTCCTGGCATCCTTGACCACAGAGGCCATCAGAGCCAGATCTGTTCTTCCTACATCCTGAAGAACCTGCTCAAAACTCACCGGGGCCTCCACCCGCGGCAGATAGGATCGCCGGGATTGCTTCATGGCGCTGATGGCGATCTTCTGCCACCGCTCCTGCTTTTTCGCCGCAGAGAGCTTATCTGGAGAAACCACAGTGTGCTCAGTGATCATAGGCATGAAACGATGCACTCCCAGCTCGGTGCCCTTTTGAATTACCATGTTCATCTTGCTGCCCTTGATAATGGCTTGTGCCAGAACCACCCGTGAGACGGGCTCCCGGCTCTTGCGACGGAGATGAACCACCCTGCCCAGGGAGCTCTCCGGACTCACCCGCTCCAGAACCACGGTGAACTCGTTCCCCTGTCCATCAACGGCATTAATTACATCTCCCACCGTTTTTCGACAGACAGCACACAGGTGCCTGGCCTCATCGCCTCGGAACAGGACGCTCTCGCCGTTTACATCCTGGGGAAGAACGTAGTAATTCGTCATGGCATCATATCCGCGGAACTCCGGTCACCTCACACCTAACCTTACTTCTGGTCTGGATCCAGCCTGCGGCGTTCATTCTCACATACCCAGAGCATCTTTTACCTTACCCCAGAAGTTTTTTCCGGGTTTGGGAGGTTGAGTGCCCTCTACTTTAGCCAGCTCGGCGAAAATCCTCTTCGCCTCCTGGCTCAATTTCGCGGGCGTCCAGACAACGATCTTAATCAGCTCATCCCCAGAACCATAGGCCCGAAGATGGGGGATGCCCTTTCCCTTCAACCTGAATACCTTGCCCGACTGGGTCCCCGGCGGAATCCGGATTTTCGCCAGACCATCCAGAGTTGGCACTTCGATCTCGTCGCCCAGGGCAGCCTGGCTGAAACTTATGGGCATTTCGCAGATGATATCGTCATCCTGCCGGATGAAATACTCGTCCTCTTTCTCCACAATAAAAACGATAACGTCGCCCGGGTGACCCCCTCTTGGTCCCGCATTTCCCTTACCCCTTAAGGGAATGTAGTTTCCATCCATGACCCCGGCGGGGATCTTGACCGAGATGGTGCTGGCAGCGCGCAGGCGACCCTCCCCACCACATCTGGGACACGTACGGGTAATGACCTGGCCCGAGCCGTCACAAACGTTGCAGGTGATCACGTGGACGAACTGACCGAAGAAGGATCGGCTCACCTGCCGGATCTCTCCGGTGCCTCGACAGGCCGAGCAGATCTTTGATGAAGTTCCTCTGGCGGCTCCAGTGCCACCACAATCGCCGCAGGTCGCCAGGCGATTGATGCGCAGTTTCTTCTCCACCCCCTTGGCGATCTCGGCAAAAGTCAGCTTTAACTTCACCTGCAGATCGGCACCCCGTTGGGAATTCGCTCGCCGGCGAGCCGCTCTGGTTCCGAAGATATCTCCGAAGATGCCGCCGCCGAACAGATTGCCCAGAATGTCCTCGAAATCGCTGTAGTGCGTGAAGTCCGACCACTGAAAACCGCCTCCACCAAAAGATCCCTTGAGGCCGGCGTGCCCGAACTGATCATAGGTTGACTTCTTCTGGGGATCGCTGAGCACCTCGTAGGCCTCGGCAGCCTCCTTGAACTGCTCCTCCGCTTTCTTATCGCCCGGATTCCGGTCCGGGTGATACTTCATGGCCAGCTTCCGATAGGCCCGTTTGATTTCCTCGGGAGAAGCGTTGCGATCAATCCCTAAAGTTTCGTAGTACTCCTTTTGGACCATAGTTCTCTCTAAATCACCCTGCTATGCAGAATCACAGAATTTCCTTCTCTGCGCTCCTGTGCAGTCGGCACTCCTTCATCAATAATAAGGGCCGAGAAAACCCCGCGGGACCCATCTCTCTCAGCCCTAACAAATCCTCTCTCTCAAGGTGCTATTTCTTGTCTTCATCCTTTCCCTTGTCCTCTTCCTCATCCACCTCCTCATACTCAGCCTCCACCGCTCCCTCCCCCTCTTTGGCCGCCTGGGGTTGGTCTGCAGTCTT
This sequence comes from Candidatus Zixiibacteriota bacterium, assembly GCA_030628225.1. GTDB lineage: Bacteria > SM23-81 > SM23-81 > SM23-81 > SM23-81 > DAOVRJ01. Next base: position 6,514 of record DAOVRJ010000075.1, read on the forward strand.
CTGCTCGCCGCCCCCTCCCGCCTGCGCCTGCTGTTGAGCCGCAGCTTGCTTGTACATCTCCTCGGCCAGTTTGTTAGAAGCCTGTGTGAGAGCCTCGATGGCCTTGTTGATCTGTTCTACCTGGTCACTCTTGATAGCCTCTCTCACCCCGTTAAGGGCTTCCTCGATCTTCTTTTTATCCTCTGCTCCCACCTTGTCGCCATGATCCTTCAGGGATTTCTCCGTGGTGTAGATCAGCTGGTCGGCCTGATTTTTCACCCCGATCAGCTCTCCCTTCTTTTTGTCCTCCTCAGCATGAGCCTCGGCGTCCTTGACCATCCGATCGATCTCCGCCTGGGAGATGCCACTGGAAATCTGTATCTTGATCTTCTGCTCCTGGCCCGTGGCCAGGTCCTTGGCCGAAACATGGATAATCCCGTTGGCGTCTATATCGAAAGCCACTTCGATCTGGGGAATTCCCCGGGGAGCAGGGGGAATGCCCACCAGGTCGAACCTTCCCATGGTGCGGTTGTCTAATGCCATCTCCCGCTCACCCTGCAGCACGTGAATGCTCACCGCTGGCTGGCTGTCGGCGGCGGTGGTGAAAATCTTGCTCTTGCGAGTGGGAATGGTGGTGTTGCGCTCGATGAGCCTGGTCATCACCCCACCCAGGGTCTCGATGCCCAGAGAAAGCGGCGTGACATCCAGCAGCAAAATATCTTTGATGTCGCCGGCGAGAACTCCGGCCTGAATAGCAGCACCTATGGCCACCACCTCGTCGGGGTTGACCCCTTTGTGCGGCTCCTTTCCAAACAGCTCCTTGACCGTTTTCTGAACCAGGGGCATCCGGGTCTGCCCGCCCACCAGGATGACCTCGTCGATGTCACCCGAAGAGAGCTTGGCATCCTGCATAGCCTTCTGACAAGGTCCTTTGGTCCTTTCCACCAAGTCCTCCACCAGCTGCTCCAGCTTGGCCCTGGTCAAGGTCAAATCGAGATGTTTCGGACCCGATTGATCGGCGGTGACGAAGGGCAGGTTGATGTTGGTCTGCATGGTGGTGGATAGCTCGCACTTGGCCTTCTCGGCGGCCTCCTTCAACCTCTGCAGAGCCATCTTGTCTTTACGAAGGTCAATACTCTGCTCTTTCTTAAATTCTTCGGCCATCCAGTTGATAATCCGCTGGTCGAAATTGTCGCCGCCCAGATGGGTATCTCCATTGGTGGCCTTCACCTCAAAAACTCCTTCGCCCAGCTCCAGGATGGAGATATCGAAGGTTCCGCCGCCTAAATCGAACACGGCGATTTTCTCATCCTTCTTCTTTTCCAGACCATAGGCCAGGGCCGCCGCCGTGGGCTCATTGATGATGCGCTGAACCTCCAGGCCGGCGACCTTTCCGGCATCTTTGGTGGCCTGACGCTGAGCGTCGTTAAAATAGGCTGGCACGGTGATGACTGCCTGCTTCACCTCGGTCCCCAGATACTCCTCGGCCGTCTTCTTCATGGCCTGAAGAATCATGGCCGAGATCTCCGGGGGAGCATGCTCCTTGTCTCCCACTTTTACGCGCACATCCCCGTTGGCCGCCTCCACCACTTTGTAGGGGACCAACTTCTCCTCTTCCTCCACCTCGTTGTGCTTGCGGCCCATGAATCTCTTGATGGAGAAAATGGTATTCTCCGCATTGGTAATAGCCTGCCTCTTGGCCACCTGTCCCACCAGCCACTCTCCCCCCTTGGTATAAGCTACCACTGAGGGTGTCGTGCGGGAACCCTCGGGATTGGGAATCACTGTTGACTCTCCACCCTCCATCACCGCCACACAGCTGTTGGTCGTGCCCAAATCGATGCCGATGATCTTGCTCATCTTGTGATGCCCCTTTCGATTTCTACCTTCTCTTTCTCCTCTTGCCGGTTTTGGTCTTCACCTCCCTGGCCACTTCTTCCCTCGGCTTGGAGACCACCACACGCGCCGCGCGGAGGAGTTTTTCCCCCAGCATATAGCCCCGCTGCACCTCGTTTAGCACCGTCTCGGTGTGATGCTTCCCATCCTCTACCTGCAACACCGCTTCATGATGGTGAGGGTCAAAGGGCTGTCCTATGGCCTCGATGGGCTCGAGCCCCTCCTTGGCCAGAAGCTCACGCAGGTGCTGGTAGATGAGTTCCACGCCCTGGTGGAAAGCAGCGAAGTCCTTGGCGCTCTTAGCCGAATCCAGGGCTCGCTCGAAGTTGTCCAGAACATCAACCAGCTGGAGAATCAAATTCTCGTTGGCTGTCTTGACCAGTTGTCCGAATTCCCTGGCGGTTCTCTTCTTGTAATTGTCGAACTCCGCCGCCAGGCGCAGCATCCGATCCTCGAGCTCTTTGTTCTTCTGCTCACAGAGAAGCAGCCGATCCTCTGCAGCCGTCTTTTTTCTCTTCCTGGTCTTCTTGGAACCTGGATCACCCATGGAAAAAACCTCATTCTCCCCAAATGTCACCCAGCAACTGGGCGGTGTAATCGACCACGGCACACATCTTAGCATACCGCATACGCGTTGGGCCCATGATGCCCAGGGTGCCCTCGACCTTGCCCACACGATACGTGGTGGTCAACAGACTGTAATGGCACATATCACCCCGGATGTTCTCGCTCCCGATGGTGATGAAAACTCCTTCCCGACCTCGTTCGGAGAGCACCTCTCCCAGGATTTTGCCCTCCTCCAATAAATTCATCAGCGCCTGCAGCTTGACCCGGTCCCGGAACTCTGGTTGGCTGACGATGTTCGTGGTCCCTCCAAAATACAGGTGCTCGTCCTGTGGAAAATCGAAAAACAGAGCTGCCGAGTCGATGATGAACTGAACAAGCCGGGGATCTCCGCGGGCAAGATCGCGCACCCGCTGGGGGAGACTTTCTCGAATCTCCTGGATGGAAAGGTCACACAGGCGCTCGTTGAGAACTCTGGAGGTCTGCTGAAGCTTCTCTTCCGAAATGGAGGCGTCGATCTCCATGACCACCGTCTTCACCAGCCCCGACTTGATGGTCAGGACCAACAGGATCCTCTTCTCGGAGAGGGGCAGGAGCTCCATGCGCTGAAAGATGCCCTGTTGAAAGCGGGGACTCAGGGTAACACCCAACTGTTTGGAGACCATGCCCAGCACGTGGGTCGTCTGCATCAGGATATCGTCGATGTCCCGGGCTCTGACCTTTACCTGGTGACGAATGCGCTCCTTCTCCGATTCGGTCAGCTGACACTTCTTCATCAGGGCATCTACATAGAAGCGATACCCCTTATCCGTGGGCACGCGACCCGCCGAGGTATAGGGCTGGTAAAGAAAGCCCAAACTCTCCAGGGTGTTCAGGATGCTGCGAATGCTGGCCGGACTGATGCCCAGCCGGCGATGCCGGGCCAGGTAGGGTGACCCCACCGGCTCAACTGTGCAGATGTAACGGTCGATGACCGTTTCCAGTATTTGCCGGCCCCGTTTGTCGATTACTTCTTCTATCTCATTAGCGTTTAGCAAGTTGTATTGCTCCCCTGGTTAGCACCCGCGCGCTGCGAGTGCCAAAATTTAGCTTTTTAAAATAACATGATCAGGGGGTTTTGTCAATAGAAATTAGGGCAGAGCAGGCCTGCGCAAACAACCCCAGCAACTCTTAAGCATGCAACAGTCGAGGTGTTTTCAAC
>DAOVRJ010000295.1 GCA_030628225.1 Candidatus Zixiibacteriota bacterium
AACAAAGACCGATGCTGGATACTGGTTAGAAAACCTGATACTGGATGCTCGTCAATGAAATTGTTTATCGGTTGTCGTTTGTCGGCTTCGATATGCGTTACGTGAATCGGATTGTCGGCAATCGGACATCGAAGCGGCTTGCGTTTTTATTAGTAACGAGACTGGAAGCTGGAAGCTCGATGCTCGTCAATGAAATTGGCCAGAGGTGTTATTTTCCAGCTTCGAGCTTCGACAGACGAGCATCGTAAAAACCGGGTTTCGGGACTCGGGATCCGGGAACCGTAATGCTCAAGACCACGGATATGTTTTTCTCTTTTCCCGAGTTTCGAGTCTCGAATCTCGAGTCTTAACTTACGTCTCTTCAAACAGCCCAATCAGCTTAAACCTCTCCACATCCACCAGGCCCTGGTCGGTGATCTTCAGGGCCGGGACCACGGGCAGGGAGAGAAAAGAAAGGGCGGAGAGAGGATCCTTCAGCCGGCAGCCCAACTTGACAGCCGCCTGGTGGAGATCGTCCAGCTTGGCCTTCACGTCGGTGATGCTCTGCTCGGACATCAGCCCGGCGATGGGCAGGGGCAGAGACTCGATGACCTGTCCCCTGGAGACAACGGCCAGCCCTCCCCTCGTGCGGATGATCTGGATGGCCGCCTCCATCATATCATGGTCGTTGGTGCCCACGATGATCAGGTTGTGGGAGTCATGGGCCACCGAGGAGGCCAGGGCTCCATGCTTCAGGCCGAAGCCCTTCACCAGACCCAGGCCCACGTTGCCCGAAGCCTCATGCCGCTCCACGACGGCCAGCTTGAGCAGATCCCGTTTGGTATCGGACACGACCAAGCCGTCCTGCACCTTGGGCTTGAGGCGCAGGTGCTTGGTGGTTATCTGTCCAGGGACCAGTCCGATGACGTTGGCCACCTGGCCCCGAGCGGGAGTCAAAAAGTCCTTCTCCTCCAGCCAGTGGGTGTTGATGGAGCTGCGAATGGAGATCTTGCGATGAGGCGGAGACTCGTACAGTGGTTTGCCCTTCTCAGCCACCAGCTGGCCACTCTTGAAGACCATGGACACCCGGCAGCTTTTGAAGTCGTTCATCACCACTAAATCGGCGGCGTAGCCCGGCGCGATGGCTCCCAGCCGGTCCAGCTGGAAATACTGGGCCGTGTTCAGGGTGGCCATGCGGATGACCAGAGCCGGGTCCAGCCCGGTCTTTATGGCCATCTTGACCATGTAGTCGATGTGACCCTCGACCAGCAGATCGCGCGGGTTACGATCGTCGGTGACGAAGAACATCCGGTCCACATTTTCCCTGGTCACCAGGGGCAACAGGTCGTGCAGGTTCTTGGTGGTGGAGCCCTCCCGGAGCATCACCCACATGCCCGCGCGCAACTTCTCCCGGGCCTCTTCCAGGGTTGTGCTCTCGTGGTCCGACTGGATGCCGGCCACCACATAGCCGGCCAGGTCTTTGCCGGAAACGCCCGGAGCGTGGCCGTCGATGCGTTTTCCGGAGACGATCTTGATCTTGTCCATGATGTCGTCATCACCGCTTAAGACGGCGGGGTAGTTCATCACCTCACCCAGACCCAGCACCCACTTGTCGGAGAGAAAAGGAAACAGGTCCAGGGCCTTGAGTTCCGAGCCCGCCGTCTCCAGATCGGTGGAGGGAACGCAGGCGGGCAACATCATAAACACATTCATGGGATTGTACTTGCTGGATTTGAGCATGAACAGAATGCCGTCGGAACCCAGAACGTTGGCGATCTCGTGGGGATCGATGATCACCGTCGTGGTGCCCAGGGGAACCACCGTGCGGGCGAACTCCCCCACTCCCACCATGGAGCTCTCGATGTGCACGTGGCCGTCGATGAAACCCGGACAGAGAATTTTTCCCCTGAGGTCCATACAGTTATCGCCGTCGTAGCTGCCCACCCCGGCGATGCGCCCCTGGGCGATGGCCACATCGGATTTGTATATCTCCCCGGAGAAAACATTGACCACCCGGGCATTCTTGAGCACCAGCTCGGGTTTCTCCCTCCCCCTGGCCACCGCTATCATCCGCTTTAAATCCATGGTATTCTCCTCCCTGGAACCTCTACTCCCAAACAGCCAAAGGGACGGTGGAGAAGGTGCCGGCGATAAGGTCCGCCTGCCGCAGGTACGGCTCCTTCTCCACACCGGCGGCGAAAACGGCCGCGTCCACCATGTACCGCCTTCCGGCGCCCTCATCGTAGAAGCTGTAAGTCCGAAAGGGACCACCCACATTCAAGTTGCTGTTTTCCCACAGGCCGGCAAGGCGCAGGCCTCTCCGGCCGGCGAAGTCCACCTCTTTTGCCCGGGTGTGCTCCCGGACAATCCGGTCCCCGTCGTAGAGATCGCGGCCGACTCTGTCCCGTCTGTCCATACATCCCTCTGCGGTCAGGGAAACATCCTCTGTCTGCTGCCAGTGAACAAATATCCAGCGATGGGGCTTCTGCTTCCGCAACCACACGAAGTGCTCTTCCGGCAACTCCTTGACCACACTATAGCCCCGGGGTATCCGCAAGGTCCACCCGTAGTCGGCAAACAGACGCTGCTCCAGCTTCCGTTGCTCACCCTCGGCGTATAAAAAATCCAAAATTTTAGCGTCCAGGGCTTCTTCCATGAGCTGGAAGAGGCGCTCCTTGTTCTCCCGGAGCTTCTCGGCCAGAAGCTCCTCT
>DAOVRJ010000298.1 GCA_030628225.1 Candidatus Zixiibacteriota bacterium
AAATTCAGCCCTGATGGCAGCGCGCTCTCCTACTCCACCTTTTTAGGGGGCGGAAAGGTTGACAGTGGATATGGCGTCGTCCTGGACGGCTCCGGCCGCGCATACGTGATCGGATTTACCGAGTCTGAGGATTTTCCCACCACCTGCGGAGCATTCGACGAGACGCTCAACGGTGAGCGGGATATTTTTGTGGCCGTGCTCAACCCAACGGGCAGCGCTCTCGACTACGCCACCTTTCTGGGCGGCAGCGAGGACGATTATGGCTGGAACCTCATCCTGGACGGCTCTGACGAGATCTGTCTGGTGGGATACACCCGGTCGGCGGATTTTCCCGTCGCCGGGGGGGCGTTCCAGGATAGCCTTTGTGGCGGCGAGGATGTGATCGTGGCCAGGTTTTTCCCGGGTGGTACCCCGGTGGAGTCAGAAACCATCGTGGCCGTTTTGCCGGAAGGCTGCGCGCTTGGCCAGAACTATCCCAACCCCTTCAACGCTACCACCCGCATCGAATATCAGACCCCCCTGGGTGGCCACACCACCCTGGAGATCTTCAATGCCTCTGGCCAGAGGGTGCGCACTCTCGTGGATGGCGAACAGCCGGCCGGACAGAATACGATCACCTGGGATGGATGGGACGATGGCGGCCGGCAGGTGGCCAGCGGAGTGTATTTCTGCCGGCTGCAGACAAACCACTTTCAAGAGACCATCAAGATGATGCTGGTCAGATGATGGAACAACAGCCCTTCTTCTGATCTCTGACCTCCTGGCAAATGCTGGAGAGGAGAGCAAAGATGCACTCAAAGATGAAAGCGTGTTTATTCCGTGCCGTGTTGCTGTCCCTGATCTTGTGGGGTGCGGTCGATGCAGATGAGCGCGATCTGGTGTGGAGCACCTTTCTGGGGGGCAGCGTTAGCGAGGATGGCCTGTCCGTTGCCGTGGGAGGAGACGGCTGCGTTTATGTGACCGGCTATACCTCATCCGACGAGTTCCCCACCTCTACGGGCGCCTTCGATACCAGCTATAGCCGCGGCGGCAGCGACGCCTTTGTGGCCAAGTTGAGCCCATACGGGACCGAACTGGCCTACGCCACCTTCCTGGGAGGAGGTGTCTACATCGACGACAAACAAGAGGCCTGGGGCATCGCCGTGGATAATGCTGGAAATGCCTATCTGGCCGGATGGACCAACACCTCGGACTTTCCCATCACCCCTGAGGCCTTCGACACCACCTACAATGGCAAAACCGACGCTTTTGTGGTCAAGCTCAGCCCCTCGGGGAATGCCCTTCGCTACGCCACCTTCCTGGGGGGAGAGGATACCGATTACGGCTATGGAATCGCCATCGACGACACAGGCAATGTCTATGTGACCGGAAGCACCAGGTCAGCCGATTTTCCCACCACCGACGGAGCCTTCGACGAAACGTATAACGGGGGCCACTACGATGCCTTTGTGACCAAGTTGAACTCAACAGGCAGCGACCTGACATACAGCACCTTCCTGGGGGGAAGTAATTGGGATCATGGCCAGGATCTTGCCACGGACCGGGATGGGGATGCCTATGTGACGGGGAGAACAGCATCGCAGGATTTTCACATCACAACTGGGGCTATAGACACCACGTTCTGCGGCTATGCTGAAGCCTTCGTGGCCAAGATTCGCTCAAAGGGCGGCAGTCTGGGCTACGCCACTTATCTGGGTGGTCAGGATTGGGATCAGGGCGAGGGCATTGCTGTAGACGATGCCGGCAATGCCTATGTAGTGGGGCATACGAAGTCAGTCGATTTTCCCATTACCGACGGGGCTTTCGATGTGATCTACGACGGCACCTACAGTGATGCCTTTGTGGTCAAGATCAACACCACGGCCAGTGATTTCTATTATGCCACCTATTTGGGGGGTGACGGCTGCGATTACGGCCACGGCATCGTCCTGGATGGCGATGGCCGGGCCTATGTGATCGGGGAGACCAATTCAGACGATTTTCCCACCACGCCCGGCGCCTTCGACCAGAGCCACAACGGCGGCTCCGACGACGTGTTTATCACGGTTCTCCATCCAAATGGCATTGCGCTGGAATACTCCACCTTTATCGGGGGAAGCAGTGTCGGCGACCGGGGCAATAGCATAGCCACAAACGATGCCGGCAGTGTCTTCATCACCGGAAAGACGTACTCGTCGAATTTTCCGACAACCGCCGGTGCTTTCGATCCCAGCTACAACGGCGCCTGGGACATCTTCGTGGCCAAATTGAAGCTGTGGGATACCTCTGCGGGGCCAGTTTTCCTGGGAGGTGCCCAGCCCAGGGATTACGTTCTCAGCCAAAATTATCCCAATCCTTTTAATGCCAGCACCGAGATCCGATATGCTGTGCCCCGGGACGTGCACGTGAGCTTGAAGGTGTACAATGTTCTGGGTGCCAAAGTGACCACCTTGGTAGATACCGTGGAGAAAACCGGATTCTACATGATACTGTGGGATGCGCAGGGTCTGGCCAGCGGTTTGTATTACTGCCAGTTGCAGGCGGGCGATTTTGAGAAGACCATTAAGATGGTGCTGATGAGGTAAGAGCGATACGGCTTGAGATCTGGCCGGTTTTCCCGCCGATACTTATGGATGATTGTTTTGTGAGGATCCTGGA
>DAOVRJ010000037.1 GCA_030628225.1 Candidatus Zixiibacteriota bacterium
ACAGTCAGGGTCAGGCAACGATGTGGATCAAAGCGAGCTCCTGGTGGCCTTGCTGCAGAGCATTGGAGAGAAATGCCGCTACGCCAGAGGAAAACGCCAAACTCCTCGCGGAGAGCAGGTCGATCATCTATGGGTGCAGATTTGGGAGGACGATATCTGGAAGGATCTGGACCCCGCTTTCGCGGAGTTTGTAGCGCAGGAGAAATCTCGCCGGGCGGTTTCCACGATGGCCGTCATTCCCGATAATTTAATTCATAAGGTTCATCTGGAAGTGAAGTTTCGCCTGATGGCCGCGGGCAAAAAAGAGGAGCGCTCGGCGCTTGTCCGCGAATTTGAGATCGCCGACCTGTACAATTGTCCCCTTACCCTGGCCAATCGTTTCACCGGCCATAGGGAGGAGGAACGCTATGTAGTTGAGGCTGTGCAATCGGTGCTTCAGGTGGGGGAAGAACTGCACACCGGAGAGGTGATCTCCGAGACGGAGGGAGAAAAACCTCCTGCTCCGGCGTCTCGATTGCCCGGTGTTTTCGACCAGTTGGAAGAGCAACCATCCTCTTCACAGCCGCCGCCTTCCGAGAGGGGATTGGACATCCTGTCCCAGTGGGTCGAGGTGCAGCTGGTCTCTCCCGGTCTTCCGCGGGATCGTTTCATCTACACCCTCTTTGACCGAGAGCAGGAGAGCGACGAATCCCTGAGCAGCCTTCATGGCCTGATCGCCGTCGTTGCCTTTGGGTTTTCTCCGGCCACGGTTACCGATGCGATTCTTCAGAGACAAGTGCGCGCCGACATACCGGATATTAGGGCGTTGGCAGAATCCCTGGGCAAGATCTCCTCAAAGGGCTCCGGACAGAGCGATCTCTCAACTTCATTCGCCCCTGCGGATGCTGCGGTCATTAATCTGGCCTTGGAGAATGGACGGCGGGCCCTGGCCTGGACGGTTCTGCAGAGCTATTTTATGCACTCTGACGAAGCTCTGCGAAATGTATCCGGGCAGGCCGATGTTTCAGCGTATCGCGGGGTTCCCCGTGCGGTCATGGCATCCGTGAGCTGTCGGGATGGGAAAATTCGCTATGACCTGGATCTGCGGCGTAACCCGGCCACATATACGATTCCGGACGATGAGCCCGCCGAGCTGAACAAGTTCCTCAATTACAATCGCGGGATCTTCGAGTCGCGTCTGGAGGGTGAGATCTTAAAATCATTTGCCGGTCATGCCGGAATCACTGCCGGCGACGTGTTGGCCGCTGCTGAGGAACAGAAGGTTCCTGTGCGCGTTATCGTGAAGAAGACCCGGGCCGATCTCAAATCCTGTACCCTGGATCGTCCGGCAAATACTCTCATCAATAAGGCGTTGAACAGGGGGAAGACGGTCGTTTTGCCAGAGAAGCCGGTGATCCTGGCCGGGGTGCCGCGCATGGCCTGGTATGAATATAATCCTCAGACAGGCTACATTGAAGGGGTGTTTCCATCGGGCAAGCATCAGGCGATGACGGAATATATACTGGAAGATATTGTCATCAAGACCCTGGTTTCCCAGGGCATGTCGTATTTCTCCTCCATGATCGCGGGTTACTATTTTAGCATTGCCACCGGACTGGGCCATTTCTACGCCTGTCTGCTGGATCTTGAGGACCCCGGCAAGCCCTGTTTCGGCACGGCGGATGTGTGCGGGCCGGCCAAGGCCGATGCCGTGAGGTTCTGCAAGGCATGGTCAACAGCCAAGGAATATTTTGACATGGGCAGTGCGGCAATGAGCATGGACCTGGCCGGCCTTGTTCCCTGGCCCGATGCCTGGAAGGCCCTGGCCGGGGAACCGTGTGAGCACGGTGCGTCGTACGGGCTGAAGTGGTTCGGCTGTAAAAATTAGGAGGAGATGATGAAGCTGAAAGTGTCATCCGCGATCTTGCTGGCGATTTCTCTTTTTGTATTCTTACCGGGTCTGGCAGTGAGTATCGAGAAAATTGATGAGATCGAGCCCAACAACAAGTTGAAAGAAGCTCAGGCCATCACCATCCCCTGCGTGATCTCTGGATCCTTTTCCGAGAGGGCCGAAAAGGATATCTATGCCTTTACCGTGCCCCGGGAAGGACTTCCCTCTCTGTACGTCGTCTTGACCAACCGGAACGACCTCAACCCCACGCTGGATATGTTGGATGAGAACGGCAAGGTTCTGACCAAGTCCGATTTTTTTAAAGATGGCCAGGGAGAATATCTGACCAGCCTGAAGCTGGAGCCCGGCGAGTATTTCCTGCAGGTGGGTCGGCATGGCGCTAAAGAGACCGACGGCCTGCCATATACCTTGAGCATCGATCAGGTTCCTGAGGTCAGCCCGGAGGATGTGCGAAAAGCGCTGCATAAAGCCCTGGATTATCTCGTTTCCCAGCAGGGGGACGATGGTGGGTTCCCGGAGGTGAAATTAGGCATCGTCTCGGCTCCGGCCATGGTGATCCAGGCTCTTTTGGGAGCCGAGTGCCTGGAGCGCGACGACTGGGAGACTGTTTACAAGGCCATCGATTTCGTGAAAACCTATTACAAGGACCCCGCCGATTACAAACAGGATCGCCACGGGCTCAAAAATGCCGGTGGGATATTTGCTCAAAAGAGCCTCTACGAACACGGCATTGCCCTGACGGCCCTCATCGAGGCTTATGCTTTGGGGGCAGGGGATGATCTGGCGAACATCATCCACGATGGTCTCGACTATCTCTTGCGAGCCCAATTGACCAAGGACCGTCCGGCCATCATCAACGGTCCCATTCCGCGGGATTCGAAATATTATGGTGGCTGGCGATACGCGGCTGATTCCAAGGACGCGGATATCTCCGTGACGGGATGGCAGATCATCGCCCTTACGGCGGCCAAGAGCGCCGGTTTCCAGGTGCCTGCTGATCGTTTTGACGCGGCGCTCCAGTTCACACGCCGTTGCTACCGGGAGGACAAGGGTGAGTTCGCCTACACGCCGGACGGCGATATAGGAACCGGGCGCTGCGCCATGGGTGCCCTGTGCATGCAGCTTCTGGGGGCCGGAGACGACCCGGAGGTGCAAAATGCTCTGCGGGTTATCTTGACCCGGGCTCCCGCCTGGGAGGGAGAGCCGCTGGGCGGCGCGTTTCCTTTTTACTACTGGTACTACGGCACACGGGCGGCGTACCTGGCCGGGGGTGAGACCTGGGATCTGTGGCATCAGACCACCTGTGGCATGCTGGTCCGCCATCAGAACGGAAACGGCAGCTGGGAGCTGAATCAGAAAGAATTGAGCAAGCTGGACAAGATATACGCCACCTCTTTGGGGGCATTGATCCTGGAGCTTTGCTGTGGAAGCCCGCCCATCTATCTGCGAACGGACAAGGCGCCGGCGCGGAAGGTTCCCCCGCCGCGCAACGAGATAAGCGTCTCCATCGAAACTCCGGTGGCAAATGCTATGATTCAAGGACCGGTGGAGATCAGGGCGATTCCGGTGGTGCCGGAACGAGTGACGGTAAAGCGGGTGGTTTTTTACCTGGATGGCGAAGAGTTGGGCGAGCTCACCGAGGGTCCCTGGGTTTGGCAGGCGGACCTGGGACCGGGAGTGAAGATCCACCAGTTCAAGGTGGTCGCCGAGAACGATCTGGGCAAGCAGGCCGCGGCAGAGGTGGCCACCAGGCAGGGACAGAACCGGATCAAGGTGCGCATCGTGCAGCCGCGCGGGGGGATCGTCCTGGGCGAAAAGGAGCTTTTCGTCAAAGCATCGGGCCACCCGGATTCACCCCTGCGAGGTCTGACTGTTCAGGTGGACGGCCAACAGATTTACAGTGGGAGCGAGCCGGAGTACAGAGCTCAATATGATTTTGGGACGGTGGGGGGACAGGAGATCGTGGCCACGGCGGTCAACGCTCTGGGGAGCGAAGCCGTCGATCGCGTCAAGCTCAAGGAGCAGAAGCCTCTGGAGGTGGATTTTGTGGCCACCGTGACGGATCAGGATAACAACTATATTCTGGATCTGGAAAAAGAGAGCTTCTCTGTCCTGGAAGACGGTGTCTCGCAGGAGGTCCTCCGCTTCAGCCGGGAGCTGACCCCCGTGTCCATGGCCATGGTGCTGGATGTCAGCGGGAGCATGAAACGCCACATGCGGGGCGTTCAGGGAGCAGCCGTCCAGTTCGTCTCTCAGATCCGGCCGGTGGACCGGGTCATGGTGATCGAGTTTTCCGATCGGGCCAAGGTGATTCAGCCGTTTACCTCTGACGCGAACCGACTCAAACAGGTCATTCAAAAGACAAAAGCTCAGGGAGGCACGGCCCTCTACGATGCCGTGGTGATGGCCTGTGATCATCTGAAGCGCGAGAAGGGGAGGACAGCCATCATTCTCCTGACCGACGGCAAGGACGAGGACAAGAAGGGCAAAAAGCCTGGCAGTGTGCATACTCTCGAGCAAGCCGGTCAGGCGGCCAAGGAGACGGGCGTCACCATTTACTCGCTGGGTTTGGGGAAGGGTGTGGCCAAGGAGGTGTTGCAGGATCTGGCCAAAAAGAGTGGTGGCCGGGCCTATTTTCCACCCACCGTGGAGGATCTGGCCGAAGTGTATGAGCTTGTCGCCAAAGAGCTGCGCAGCCAGTACAGCATCGGATACTCATCCACCAATCGGATCAGAGATCGCGCCTGGCGCATGATAGAGGTCAAGGTTCCCGGGACCGAGTACACCGTGCGGGCGAAGGAGGGGTATTTCGCCAAGTAGGGTCGTGGAGTACGGGTTGGGGATTCTGATGGTGAGTGGGCCGCGTTTGGGCTCTTTAAACGCAACTTGATCGAGGAATATTGGTGGGGTTCCGGTAGAACTACGGATGTCCCAATCGTGGCTAACCGTGGAAAGAAGATCGATATGGGGGGAAGTAGAGGGGCAATAGTAATAAGGGAAAAGAAATGCAGAATGAAAAATGAAAAGTGAAAAATGCAAAATGTGAAAAAGCAGTTGAGCTTTGCCTTTACGAATCTCGAATCTCGAAATTCGGGTTTCAAACAATGGCAATAAAAAACAAAGTCGGCAGTAAGCAGTAAGCAGAAATTGAAATGCAGAATGAAAAATGAAAAGTGAAAAATGCAAAATGGAAAAAGCAGTTGAATTTTGTCTTTACGAATCTCGAATCTCGACTCTCGAATCTCGCTTTGCGAATAAAGTTTCTGAAAAAGGGGAATTATCCTCCCTGCGTGGGGTCCACGATCTTTCCTATAAACAGTATCGTTTGCGAGTAATTCTCTCGGATCATGAACAGGAACGGCCGGTTAGCCTGAAAAAGGGGATCCTGAGGATCTCCGCTTGTGGTTCCCGCCATGTGAACAGAAGTGACGGCTGCAGCTTCCGTTCCCTCTTCATTCACCTCCACGAAGGTCTTGTGTTTCACCCGGTCGATCCAGATGCGGACATCCTGATACATTTTGCTGAAGTTCGCCGCCTCTGACGAAAAAGCGATGCCCATTCCCAATGCCGTTAAGGCGTCATTCAAGGTCAGATCATAGTGCAGTTTAAATCTTGGAAGGTAGATGTCCACGGAGCGATTCGAGAAATGACTCAGCCAATGTTCAAGGCTGTCCGGTTCAAGTGTGGCAATCAGCGCTTCGAGACCGTTCTCCCTGTTGGGCAGGAAGATGGTCATGCTGAAGGCCTCATCGCCATAAGATAGATCGACGGCCTGGAAGCGATCATTAACGAAATATTTATGCAGGGCTTTATGCGCCATCATCTGGCAGGTCGTCTCCGAACCATCGGGCAGAATGAACAAGTCGTCTTGTGTCAAATCTTCGTCAAATTGATACGTCCAGCAGCCCTTGAAATAGATGGCGTTGATCAGGAACATCACATCATCAGCACTGATGATTTTGATGATCTCCTTGATCTTCCCGTTGGTATTCTCATCGACCCAATCATTGATAATGGCCGGAGCGTTGGGATCGCTGAAATTCAACTCCGTCACCAGGGCGTTGAAGTATTCATCACATCGATCGAGGAACTCCGTCTCCGGCTGCTGGAAATCATCCCGGTACCAGATGGAATTGGCGATTTGAAACTGGACCTTGGGATCCAGTTGAGTCAGCAGATCGATGAGCTGCCGATAGGATTCGTTGATCTCTTCCATGGTCAGGCCGGAGAGCTCCAGGGTCTGTCGCATGGCCTCCTGCGTGGCCCCGTCGGCGCCGTTGAGGGTCATGCCCAGGGCCATGGAGATGCTTAGGGGGGAGATGAAGATGTTCTTGTCTCCTGCTGTTTCATTGATTTTTTTGAACAGCTTCAGGCCGAACTCGTTGTCCGATTCGATGAGGCTCTTTTCCGCGGCAGTCAGCTTAAATGGTTGAGTGGGGCCTGAAATGGGGCTGCTTGTGCACTGTAAGGAGAGAGTGCCGATGGAGAATATCAGAAGGAAATACAGCCCCTTTCTTGCGCAGCTCCTCGCCTTTGGATTCTGAGTTTTCTCAAACATTACGTTTACCTCCTGGATGTAACCTCTATCCAGCCGTGGGATCAACGATCTTGCCGATGAACAGGATTGTTCCAGATTCGTTCTCCCGGATCATGAACACGAATGGCCGATCGGCTCGAAAGGTTGGAGGGCCACCGGAATCGGTGTACATCTCGACTGAGGTGACTGCAGCAGCCTCGGTGCCCTCCTCGTTCACCTCAACGAACGTTTTATGCTTCACCTTACTGATCCACACGTGTCTGGTGCTATACATATTTCGAAAATCTGCCCAGTCAGGATCGAAGGCGATGCCCATACCCAACGCCGTTAGGTCATCCTTCAATTCACGGTCATATTCCAGCTTAAATCTGGGGATGAAAACATTCACCGAATCGCTGGAGAATTGACTCAGCCAATCATTCACATTTTCGGGAGTGAATTGAGCGATGAGAGCGTTGATATCCATATGCTCCCCAGGAACAAAGAGGGTCATGCTGTAAGCTCCATCCCCATAGAGCAGATCGACGACCTGAAAATCCTCGTTGAACAGAAACCCATGGATCGCCTTTTGCGACATCAGCTGGCAGGTCGTCGTGGAGCCATCCAGCAGATAGAAAGGTTCGTCCTGCGTCAGGCTCTCGTCGAACTGGTAGGTCCAATTTCCTTTGAAATAGATGGCGTTGATCAGGAACATGCAGATTAAGGGATCGATGGGATTGTCGACGATCTCCTCGATCTTGCCGTTGGTCTGTTCGTTGACCCAGGCGTTGATGGTCGGGGCAGCATCGGGAGAGCTGAAATCCAGGCCAGTTACCAGAGCGTCGAAGTACTGCTGACAGCGGTTGAGGAAGTCCGCTTCGGGTGTGGGAAAGCCGGGATGTTTGTACCAGATGGAGTTGGCGATGTCGAACTGGACCTGGGGGTCGAGTTGAATTAAAAGGTCGATTAAGTACCTGTAGGACTCGTTGATCTCCTCCATGGTCAGCCCGGACAGCTCCAGGGTTTGCTCCATGGCATCCAGGGTGGTCCCGTCGGCGCCATTGAGGGTCATGCCCAGGGCCATGGCCACGCTCAGCGGGGAGATGAAGATGTTCGAGTCCCCCTGTGCCTCGTTGATGACCTGAAACAGCTTGAGCCCGAATTTGTTGTCCGACTCGATCAGCGTCTTCTCCGCCTCGCTGATATCGATGGGCTCAGACGTAGGTGGAGAGTTGGCTGGATTTTCGGAGCACTGCCAGGCCAGAGCTGCCAGAAGGAACAGGAAAAAGAGGGTCTGTGCTCGTTTCAGCATGCTGGTTTTCGCGAACATGACGATCACCTCCTCGAGATAATCTTATCCAGCCGTGGGGTCTGTGATCTTGCCGATGAACAGGATCGTCCCGGACTCATTCTCGCGGATCATGAACAGGAACGGCCGGTCTACCAGAAAGTCATCACTTAAGCCCTCAACGAGGTGAACCGAAGTTGCTGCAGCCGCCTCGGTGCCCTGCTCATTCACCTCTACAAATGTTTTGTGCATCACTTTGCTGATCCAGATGCCTTTATAGGGAAGCATGTTGGAGAAATCAGCGGAGCCTCCGAAGGCGATGCCCATTCCCAGGGCCGTCAGAACGTCATTTAACATCAATTCATATTCTAAGGTGAACTTCGGCAGAAAGATATTCAACGAGTCACCCGAAAACTGACTCAGCCAACAATTTAACTGCTCCGGCTCAAATTCTGCGATCAGCTCGTCGATGTCGGTGCTCCAGCCGGGCAGAAAGATCGTCATGCTGAAGACACCATCTCCATAGGGCAGGTCGATGGCACGGAAATCGTCATGTTCATAATGCCGGAACAAACATCTTTGAGCCATCATGGGGACCGACGTTTGTGAACCATCGGGCAAGAAAAACGACGCATCCTGAGTCTGTTCTTCGTCGAACTGATATGTCCAGATGCCCTTAAAGTAAATGGCGTTGATCAAGATCATCACGGTCAGCGGATCCAGGGGGTCTTCCACGATATCTTTGATCTTCCCATTGGTGTTTTCCTCCACCCAGCTGTTGATGATAGAGGCAGCCTGGGGGTCCATGAAGGATAATCCGGTTACCTGGGCGTTGAAATAATCGATGCAGACATTGAGAAATGAGTCTAACGGATACCTGTCAAGGCGGTACCAAATGGAGTTCGCTATTTGTAACTGAACCTGGGGGTCGAGCTGCGGCAACAGATCAAGCATATTTCGGTAGATTTCATTCACCTCTTGTATGCTTAAGCCGGCCAGCTCCAGGGTTTGCGCCATGGCCGCTCGCGTGCCGCCATTGGCCCCATTATAGGTCATCCCCAGGGCCATGGACACGCTCAGGGGGGAGATGAAGATGTTCTTATCCCCCTCTTGCTGGTTGATCTCTCTGAACAATTTGAGACCGAATTTGTTGGACGACTCTACGACGCTCTCCTTCGACCGAGTCAACTGGTTCGCAGGAACGCTTCGCCCCCCTAGATCGTCAGAGGTCGCCACCGGATTCTCCGAGCACTGCCAGAGAAAAAGCCCCGCGGATATGACGATAGCAGGGCCCAAGATCAATTTTAAAATCTTCCCGGTCAATTGAATCACCTCCCCGGGAAATAAGGAATGGTTTTTACACTGGTTTATCAATAACACTTTTTTGAGCAGCGGTCAAGCTGTTTTTCGAAAACCCGCCAGTTTTTCAAATCATGCCGTCGCCGCCGGGGTGCTCAGATCAGGCGTGTCTGTTCTTTCATAATGCAGAGATTCCGGAAGTTACCGGGGATCCAAGTTTTCCAGAAAAAGCTTGACTTCACCCCGAGTGTAGCATAAATTTGTGGAGTGTAACACAAACGGGGGACAACATGGGCGACATGGTCCGTTTTGGGGTGAGCATGAGCGCCGAGCTGCTGGAGAGTCTCGATGCGCTGTTGGCCAAAATTGGCTACAGCTCCCGGTCAGAGGCCATCCGCGACATGGTGCGCAGCCGGCTGGTGGAAGAGGAGTGGCGGGAGACGGGTCAGGAGGTTGTGGGCACCGTCACGCTGGTTTACAGCCATGAGGTGCGGGAGCTCACCGAGATGCTTACCTCTCTGCAGCATCACTATACCGCAGAGATCGTCTCCACCACCCACATTCACCTGGACGAGCACAACTGCCTGGAAGTACTTATCGTCCGGGGGAAAAACCAGAGGATCCGGGAGATCGCCGAGAAGCTGATCAGCACCCGGGGGGTAAAGCATGGCAAATTGACCACCACGACTACGGGAAAGGAGCTTGGCTGAGGCTGTTTTTTTTGAGACATCGTGTTACGATTTTAAGTATCGTAATACCAGATGCATGATCAGGTGATGGACCGCCAAACATGAGAGATCCACGCGCGGATAGCGAGAAAGGGTCTTTCCAAACAAGGGAGGGCAGATGTTCAAGAAGCTCTTTATGATGGTTGTTTTTGTTTGCGGCAGTTTCAGCATCGCTGTCGGTGAACAGGTGAAGTCTGACACAACGGGAAGCTATTATCTGGACGAGATAGTGGTGACGGCCACCAGGATGAAGCGATCCGTCAGGGATCTCTCCGCCACGGTGAGCGTGGTCACAGAAGAGGACATCGAAGCCTCCAACACCAAATCCTGCACGGATATCCTGAATACCCTGCCAGGCGTCTTCGTCAACAAGACGGGGGACTTTGGCCGGGCCGACGTGGACATCCGCGGATTGGGGGACCGGGGACGCAGCGTGATGGTCCTCACAGATGGACGGCCCGTCAAGATGGGTCTCTTCGGGTGTACCGTGACCCAATCGCTGCCCTTGAACAATGTGCAGCGGATCGAGGTGGTTCGGGGACCTTCCTCTGTCCTCTATGGTTCCGACGCCCTGGGTGGAGTGATCAACATCATCACCAGGCAGGCCGGGGAGGGGTTGGAGACGGATTTTACCAGCAGCATCGGCTCGTACACCACCGGAAATATCCGGCTGCGTCACGGCGGACGCCACGATGGTATCGACTACTACCTGACCGGAAATTGGCGGGAGAGCGACGGCCATGTGCCCAACTCCGCTTATCAGGGCAAGGACGCTACCCTCAGGATCGGGTATCAGATAACGGAGAACCTGGGAACTTCCATCTCGGCCAAGTATTTCGACGGTCGCAAGGAGGAACCTCAGCTGGACAGCCGGGACCCGAATTATTCGCCCGAGCCATCGGACGTCTGGAATGAGTATAAGCGAGGCGCCGTGAGTTTGGCTTTCACGGGAAAGCTGGCCCGCTGGGAGGGTATGGCCAGGGGTTATGTCAATTTCGGCGATCACCTGTTCTCCGACGGCTGGGATTCGGAGGATTACACCAACGGGGCCGTTCTACACGCCTCCGGGCCCCTTTTCGCCGACAACATGCTCACCATGGGGTTTGATTTCCGCCATCAGGGCGGCAAGGTGCTCTCCGAGCCCTTCAACGGAGAGTGGGACAAGAAGGAGCATGCCGTTTTCTTTCATGACGAGCAGATCCTGATGAACAGGTTCATGCTCACTTTCGGGGCCCGGTACAACCAGGATGAGCTGGCCGGCGGAGAGTTCTGCCCGCAGGCGGGATTGGTCTATCACCTGGGGGAAGCCACTATTCTGCGGGGCTCTGTAAATAAAGGTTTCCGGGCGCCCCAGATCAATGAGCTGTATATCTTTCCCCCGCACAACGAGGAACTCAAATCGGAGCAGGTCACCAGCTACGAGGTGGGGCTGGATCAGCGGATTATCCCCGGTTTGAACGTAAATCTGGTAGGTTACCTGATGGAGGGTGACAATCTCATCCGGATGGAGAAGAACGACTCTCCGCCGCCGATGTTCAAGTTTCAAAACGCCGGCGAGTTTGAGTTTCGGGGGATCGAGGCAGGTCTCAACGCCCAGCCGGTCAAGGGATTTCAGGCGCGGATTTCCTATACTCACCTTGACCCCGGCGAAAAGACCACCGGCCGGCCGGGGGACAAAGTGGACATCTGTTTGCGATGCCGGCGGAAAAAACTAGCCCTATCCACCACGGGTCAGTATGTAACGAATTACTACGCCGCCGATGAGAAGCAGCAGGGGATTCCCGATTACTTTATCTGGGACGTCAAAATGAGCTACGAGGTCCTTCACGGGCTGAGTGCCTTTCTGGCTGTCGACAACATATTCGACGACAGCTACGCAGTTTACGCAAATCTGCCGGGAAGCGCGGCTGGTCTGTACACTATGCCGCGACGGAGGTTTACCACCGGTCTGAACTTCCGTCTGTGAGCCTTTCGCCGTTGGATCGGTTAAAAAAAGCCCTTCCATTCAAAAAAAGGTTGACAACTGCTTCAGGATGTGCTAATCTAAGAGATGAGAGGATTGGCTAACTTCTGGCAAAGCAGTTATTTCTAAGAATAAACCTATTTTTTTGGGAGGGTTTGCATGGCTAAAGTGAAGCAGCTTAACGCCGTTATCAAGAGGAAAGTCGGGGCGTTAGATTATCTCTGCTCGGCGCTGGGCAAGGCGAACATCAATATCCACGGCCTGCTGGCCACCGGAGAGGTTATCAGGTTTCTGGTGGACGATCATGCTAAAGCCAGCCAGGTGCTGGATGAAATTGGGGTTCATAACGCCGTCGAAGACGTGCTGGCCATTGAGATGGACAACAGACCGGACGCGATAGCAGAGGTGACCGGTAAACTTGCCCGCAGGGGGATTAACATTCGTTATGCGTATGCCGCAGCGCCTTCCGGGTCTAAAAAGGCCGTCATGGTGCTCTCCGTGGTCGATATTACAGAGGCCGCGGCGGCGTTGAGATAAGACGGGAGAAAGGGAAGGCTGGAAAAAGGAAGGGCCGGGCTATCCACTTTCCCCCGGCGTTCGTGTGAGAGGGGCGAAATTTCTATTCGCCCTTTTTTTCTGGCTGAAATTCTCTCCCCGGATGTGATAGGGGCTTTTTACAGATGATCGAGTATGATGGAGCCATTTATGTGCCGGGCGCTGATCTGTGGCTTGATGCCCGCAGGGTGAAGGACTTTTCCTTCGTCTCCCACGCCCACACCGACCACTCTGCCCGGCACCGTCGAGTTCTGGCTACTCCCCAAACCCTGGCCCTGCTGGAGCATCGCCGGGGGAAGACCGAGACAGTGCCCGCTAGATACGGCCAGCCCGTCACCCTCAATAACCATCAGGTAACCCTGTTCCCGGCGGGTCACATACTGGGCTCCGCCCAGATCCTTATCGAGGGAGAGCAGCGCCTGGTGTACACCGGTGATTTTAAGCTCGGCGCCGGGTTCTGTGCCCAGCCCGCGCAGGTGAAACCCTGTGACACCCTGGTGATGGAGTGCACCTTCGGCCTGCCGCAATACGTTTTCCCGCCCAAAGAGCAGACGATGGAGCGGCTGGTGAACTTCATCCAGAAGAGCCTGTTAGAGGGGCGGATTCCCGTGGTGCTGGGCTACACCCTGGGCAAGGGCCAGGAGGCCCTGAAGATCGTGGGGGACGCCGGATACGAGGCCATCGTGTACGAGTCCATCTACCAGATAGCAAAAATTTACGAGAAGCTGGGCGTGACCTTCGGCCGCTACGAGAAATATTCCGGGCACGGGGTGGAGGGGAAGGTGGTGGTGGCCCCCACCAACATGAGGCGCGACCAGTTGAGGACCGATCTGGGCCGATTCAGCACCGTCTATCTGACCGGCTGGGCCATGGATAGTGACAGGAAATTCGCCCGCGGGGCGAATTTGGTGCTGCCCATGTCCGATCACGCCGATTTCAACGAGCTGGTGGAGTATGTGCAGCAGGCTAATCCCCGCAAGATATACACCGTCCATGGATTTCCGCAATTCGCCGCCCACCTGAAAGACCTCGGTTTCGACGCCGAGCACCTGCCGCAAGGCCAGCTCTCGCTGTTTTGAGGGCAAATCTCTCCAGATAACCCCTGATAAGAACTGATAAAGAATGATGAACTTTGACCGTTACCTTCCCGAGAGATAGAGATCCAGGATTCTGAAAAGAGAGGGGTTAGGGGTCAGGGGTTGGGGATTAGGAACCCCACTTCCACTTCCCGATATGCAACTCACCGTGGTAGAACATGGTTTTCTTGTTTTCCCCTAAACCCTAATCCCTCTATCCTAACCCCTGGTTGGGTTGGGAGGGGGAAGTTTCCCCCTCGCTGCAGCCGGCGTGCCCTGGGGCCACTGTATGATCTTTCCGCCGGGAACTCTCAGTAATAGTGAACGACTCAATTAAAAGGGATGCCTGTATACCCTCTGATG
>DAOVRJ010000135.1 GCA_030628225.1 Candidatus Zixiibacteriota bacterium
CTTCAGCACATCGCTCACTGTATTGGCGATACTCGCAGCGGACACGGGATCAGTTGCCTGCACCTTCACCTTTATAATATCCGCATCCCTCACCGGCTCAGCAGATATCTTCTTTCTAATTCTCCGGGCAACAAGCTTCTCCCTGGTGAACCCAGGTGGTAATGGATTAGGAATGTTGAATTGCTCGGTTACCGTGAGTGGGAGTGCAATCGCTACTTCTTCAGAAAGTGTCCTGGACTTTATCTCCTCAATCTGATTTGTAATGAAGCTTTTCCGAGAGATGGCCCCTGAGAAATCGAATGCAGGCATAACCTCTCTGGCTTCCTCAAACACGATGGATGTCTCGGCCTCATAGACTGGTGGAGTTGTCTGGTTGTAGTAAACGATGGGAGCTAGCACCCCACACAGGCAGAGCATGAGCAGCCATTTCTTTCTGCGAAGCGTATTAACGAGGTCGTAGAATGTAATCTGCTTACTCTTTTTTGTTGTCGGTGTGATCTGTCGCATCACATATCCCTCCCCAGAAAATTTCTAATTCTACTCTTAATTGGCCTCAAAGTGACCAGTTATCAAAAAAGCTCGCCTGAGGGGATTTCAGTTGCTCGCGGGCCAAGACGAGACACCCGCAATTAGTTGGATCACCGGTTACGATCTTAATAGCAGTCCGTCATTTATACCAGGTATTTCGAAATACTCAAACCACTTTTTAAAGACTACTGTTGAATATTCTGGCATCCCGATCAAGTTCAGGAGATTGTTTTTTTCTCCTCGGCGGAGGGAAACAGAGGAGGAAAAGGCTTCTTTTAATGACGTAAACCAAGGAATTCATCTAACGGTCGCCGCATCAGCTGTAGCGTGGTCAATCACAAGTGCCTTTTGGCGGGGTTAGGTTGGGCACTGCCTCCTGCCGACTGGGGTGGGAGTGGGCAGAAATGTCGGGCTCTGCCGACTGCCTATTGCCTCCTGCCATCATGGAAGGAATGGAAGGAGAATGGAATCCGCCGGCGGCTGCATACGCTGGTCAGCCAGTCTCCTATCGCAAAAACACCATCTTCCGCGTGCTGACAAAGTTCTCTGTATTTAAACGATAGAAATAGACACCAGAAGCCAGTACCTGGCCATCTTTATCCTTGCCATCCCATCGGACGGTGTGCATACCAGCAGTCTGCATCCCATCCACCAGGCTGGTCACCTTCTGGCCCAGGCTGTTGAAGATCTCCAGGCGGACATGACCGACCTCATGCAGCGCGTAGCGGATCTGGGTACTGGCGTTAAAGGGATTGGGAGTATTCTGGTGCAGGATAAACTCTGTAGGCTGCGCAACCAGTTGAATGAAAATGGGCGGATAGGTGGTTATCTCACCTTGAATACTCACATCCGAAAGGCGATAATAATAACTCTCACCGACCTCGACAGTGACATCGGTAAAAGCATATTCTGTGCGAATCGATGTGGTGCCCTGACCTTTTAGGGCATCATGTGTTCGGTAAGACGCCATTTCTTGCCATGATTCATCATTGCCCTCAGAACGGTCAAGAATAAAACCAAGATCCTCAATCTCACTCTCTGTTACCCATCGTAAAGTAACACTACCACTTTTTTGCTCAGCGGTAAAAGAAGAAAGTTCAACGGGCAGCGAACCTTCATCATTCCAGTATTCATAAGACCCAATATCAATAGTGCCGTTTCTCTGTGCGCCGCGTTGATCAGTTGAAGGAACAGGAACACTACCATTATCTGTACTGTTTCCTGCATTAATTGCCACAGAACCGGAAGTCGTTTTTAAGGTTTTTACACCTGTTGTAGAATTATTCTCTGCTAAAGTAGAACTTAAATTAAGATTTGTTTGATTTCCGGTTATATCACCGGTTCCACTAAATGTATAACCAGATGCATACTCTACAATATTGTATCCATTATCTGTAACAGAACCTGAATTATTTGCAAAATCCTTTGACCAGCTTCCCTGATCTGCTAGTATTGTATTTTTTATTATTACTATTCCTTCAGAATATATTCCACCACCATACTCCGAACCATTTGCAGTATTACTTTTGAGAGTACAATTTGTAAGAGTCAGCGTACAGGTAGTACCAACATAAATTGCACCACCCTTTTCTGCATCATTAGTTATAAATGTACTGTTTGTTACCACAGCTGTGGCAGAAGAACTAGGCTCGTTATAAATACATCCACCATTGCCATCAGGTTTAAATTCCGGCCATTCGGGTTCACCATACGAACCACCATACCCTGCATTATTATTGTAAAATGTTGTACCTGTTACGACAAGTTGCCCTTTGTTGTAAATAGTACCACCATCGCCACCTTCGCCAGCATCTGAACCATCCCACTCAATTCCATCGCTTCCGAATCCTGCCATATTATAGTAGAGATAGCAATTCTCTAATTTCAGATCACCCTCATTAAAGATCGCACCTCCTGGGTCACCATCTTGAGAATATCCCAGATATCCTAAGATATATTGTTTCCCATAGGATATTTCAACAAGCTTAATTGTTGCAGTAATACCACTTGAGATAGTAAAAACTCGTCTGTTACCCCAGTATTCAAAGGATGAATAAGCTCCTACAGTTGTTTCATCGGCTGCCTGTCCCTGGATTGTGATATTTTTATTAATCGTATAACCAGTAACGCTGTTCTGTCCTCCGGTTTCTTCGGCATTGTCCCAACTAAAAGTACCTGTAAGATCAAGAATATCACCATTGCTTGCCATTGTGTATCCTTTGTGAAAACTTTTATAGGGAGATCCGGAAGAACCATCCCCCGAAGCATCATTTCCTGTGCTGTAATTGACATAAACTGTAGCAGCCATCAGGCTTGCACTCATTGCTAATCCTAAGATCAGTATAATCACAGGAATTAAACTCAGCTTTTTCATCTTTTTTTCCTCCTTTACTAAATATTATTGAATATTTAAAATCCCTTCTCAATCTCTTGGGTGCCCTCACTGCTCTGCTTCCTTTCCCGCTCGCCGTACTCAATGATGGAGTTCATCACGCCGTAAGGGCTCTCAACCTTGCGGGGATTGTTCGGGTCCTCCCCCCACTGGCCATCCACCCTGAAACGGTACTGATAGACACCTGGCTTCAGGCATAGCACCTTGGTCCAGGTCCCCTGGCCATCGACGTCCAGCATGGCTCCTTCGCTGGCATTCCAGTTGTTAAAATCTCCGGCCACCTGCACGCTCTTGGCCCCTGGGGCATAGATGCTGAACCTGACACCATCCTCCACCGGCTGTGTTCCCAGGGAAGATGCGGAGGTGGCGGCTCTGGCACCATCACGGTGAACTCTAGCTTTCCCCAAGGAGAGCACCTCCTGGGCCAGGACGGCATAATCCCGGTAGCCACTGCTGCGTCGATCGTACTGGCAGATGGGCTGGCCGAAACCGGTGGCTTCCCTGAGCTGCACGTTGATGTGGATGATGGTTCTGAACAGGTTCTCGCCGAAGTGTTCGCGGAGTTCCTCCCAGACCTCTCCAGCGATCCGAGTGCGCTGATCGTAGATGGTAGCCAGGACCTGCATGTGTTTTTTCTGGCCGAACCGATCTTCCACCAGCTTAATGGTCTCGCTGATCTTGCCCAGGCCGTGCAGGGCGAAGAAACTGGTTTCCACGGGCACGATCACCTCGCGGCAAGCCCTGAGAGCGTTAAAGGCGAGCAGACCCAGGCTGGGCGGGCAGTCGACGACGATATAGTCATACTCCCCGGGCATTTCCGCCAGGGCGTTCAGGAGACGGTCCTCCCGGCCGGGCTGTCCGGCCAGCTCCTGCTCCACCGCGCTGAGCATGATCCCCGAGGGGGCCAGGTCGAGGTACTTGTCCACGCCGACGATGACGTCTTCCATTCCCACATCCCATTGTGTCTCGGATAGAACGTGGTACATGTGCTTCTCGATCTCCTCGGGCTTGACGTTGAGACCCAGGGAGGAGTGGCCCTGGGGGTCCAGATCCACGAGCAGGACTCTCTCATTGCGCTCTGCCAGGCAGGCAGACAGGTTGATGGACGTGACGGTCTTGCCACATCCTCCCTTGTGATTGACGATGGCGATGGTTCTCATGACGCTTCCTTTGAAGCAAGTTGAGACACCCAGTCGAATCTCAGCCCATCTTGAGGAGGCAAATTGAGTAAAGCGCTGTTTCGCCTATTTTATGTGGCACGTGTAGAGGCTGTAAAAGTCAATCTCTTGTCAGCCAATAATAGACATTGGCGATTATGGCCACATCAGCCACGACCCTGATGAAGGTCCGCCATCTATGCCAGGCATTTCGTGGCACTCTGACCACGTCTCCCTTCTGCAGGATGGGCAGTGGTTTAAAGTTCTCTTTTTCCAGGTAATCTTTTAAATTAACCGTAATTGACCTTTCTGGTTCTTTGATGGCATGGGTGAGTTTCACCTTGCCCAAATTTGCGTATTCGGTCGGTCCGCCGGCTTTGGAAAGAAGCTCTATAATGTTCGTTCCCGCCAGCACACGATACTCCCCGGGGGCCTGCACCTCACCCCAGATATGCACCTCCACCAAGAGTTGAGCGTGACTGCCCGGGATGTGGATCGTAAACAGAACAAGTGATAGAACAAAGCATACGAAAAATGCTTTTTGCCGTTTCATGATCCCCTCGGGAGATTGGTCATCGCTGGCGATGACAGGGTGGAAAACCTATGACTACCTCCTGACCATTTGTCCTTTCCCCACACGATCTGATTGTTTCAGCTCCCTTCTATAACTCGGTCTTGACATCGTGCAGACATGTTCTTTCGAACATCAAGACAGGTTTGGCCAACCTATTTTGTGCTCCTGATACACAGAGACACAACTTCTTGTGCCGATCAATGATCACCTGCTTCAAATATACTGGGGCCCATCTAAGACACAAGAACAAACTGAACAGAAGATGACAGTATTTATCTGATTATCGTATAGGACATCGCCTTACTTAAACGTCAGTACATGTCCTACATTTGTGGGGCCATGCTTCTGGTAACAATTCACCTTTTCAGCCTGACACCGTTGCCTCCATGATTATTGTACCTTTCCGAATCGAAATAGCACTTATCGCCATTACAGGACAACAGTAGAATGAACGCGATTGTTCATGCCAGAGCATAAAAAAAAGCAGAACCTCTCAAAAGAGAAGCTCTGCCTTTAGACATCTGGCTCCGGCGGTAGGACTTGAACCTACAACCTAGTGGTTAACAGCCACCCGCTCTACCGATTGAGCTACGCCGGAATGTTATCCTGTTTTTTCAAAATATAAAAATAAAAGCCTCTTGTCAAGATTTTTCCTGGAGACGGCCTCCTATTGCGTCTCCGCCGACAAAGATCTCCCCACCCCAAAGGCCTCCGCCAGAACCTCCGCCAGGTGCATAACCTTCTGAGACATCCCCCGAGACTCCAGGGCCCACTCCAGCTGCATCATGCATGCCGGGCTATCGGTGATCACGGCGTCGCAGTCAGCTCTGGCAATAGCCTGCAACTCTCGATCCAAAATAGTCCGGGAGAGCTCCGCATGGACGGCCGAGAAAAAGAGGGATCCTCCACAATTCTCCGCAGACGTCTCTATCTCCACCAGCTCTAACTCCGGGATTTTGGTTAACAATTCCACCTGCCGGCATCTGTCTTCACTCAGACCAGCCGAGTGCAGGTAGACGATCTTCTTGGGCAGCGGAGACGCTTTCAGCGGACCGGGCAGAACATCGAGGAGGAACCCGGCAACATCGTATACGGGCGCCGAAAACCCCTTCAACCCCAAAAGATTTGCGTAGTATCTCTTCAGTACCCGGTTGCCGGCGGCACAACTTACCAAGATGGCATTGATGTCATGTCCTTTAAAAGCTTTGATGTTCGCCTGAACCAACTTGCCGGCAGCGGAGAAATCTCCCGCCTCCATAAAGGGCCATCCACAACACACCAATCCCTCGGGCACGATGGCCATGACGTCGTTTGCTTCCAGAACATCCATAACCGCCCTGGTAACTCGAGGATAGATGAACTGGGCACACCCCGGGAAATAGCCCACGCGTAGAGCGATCTGTGATGGCTCTATCTTCCCCAGCATCCTTTTCGATGAAATATGTGGCCGGTTCCTCGGCCATGTCCCACCGTGGATCTGGGACAACAGGCTCAATATGGCCGTCAGGGGCTGTTCTGGCGAAGATCCCATCTCCCGAAGATAGCGCGCCCACCGGGAGATGGCGGGAAATGGAGCTGTCTTCCCGGCCCGGATAAGATCCTGGGCAGAGACCAGCTCGTTCCTGGCCAACAGCACGATCTCGGTGACCGGCACATCCGCCGGGCAGGTCTGCTCACAAAGGCCACAGGTCAAACAGCGAGAGAGCAAGTGCGCCATGCCATCCGAGGGCTCCATCTCGCCGGCCAACAGGGCACCGACCAGCTGAACCTTTCCCCGGGCCACGGCGGGCTCCTGCCCCACCTCCAAAAAAACCGGGCATACTGCCCGGCACAGGCCACAGCGAAAACAACGGTCGATCAAATCGTGTATGGACTTTAGGTGCTCCCTGACCATCGGTTTTCCCAGAAAACGAAGAAAACACAGGCCGGCAACTCACGGCATCTTAAGCTCAAGCTCCACAGCATTTCTTGTACTTCTTGCCACTTCCGCAGGGACAGGGGTCGTTGCGGCCCACCTTTTTGCCCGCCTGTATAGGTTGCGGCTTTCCCGCCCGCGCGGCCCGCACCTGACCGGGATCCGGGGCCACCTCCGGCGCTGGCGGGCGATATGCTCGCTGGCCGATAGGGGCCGTTGATGGCTCTTGGGGAGCGGGTGC
>DAOVRJ010000203.1 GCA_030628225.1 Candidatus Zixiibacteriota bacterium
GCGGGGGCTGTGACCCAATGGAGCATCAGGTAGTTGGCATGAGATTCCGGCATTCGCCGGAATGACAGGACTAAATAAATGGCCAGATTACTTGCATGAAATTAATAGCTCGTCTCTCTTCATCAAGCATCCAGCCTCCAGCTTCACCACATCACTCACCACTCACCACGATTTCCGCCTGAGCAAAAAAAGGCGACCATCGAGGCCGCCCTTTTTTCTGAATCAGTCTTGATCTTCAACTTCCTTAATCCAGGCCCCCGAAACCCAACATCAGGTGGACGTAGGGACCATCTAAGCCCAGCTTTGGACCACCCAGCACGCTGGTCTCCTCCATCTTCCAATCACCCTTGGAAGGTGTAAACATATAGCCGGCCCGCAGACCTACCAGAATTCCCCCCTGTCCCCCCATCTCATCTCCCCCCAGGGCAACGAGGTAGTCCATTCCCAGAGCAGCGTTGAGCATGAAACCCCCTGTGGAAACTCTCACCTCCCGCGCCGGATCGTCCAATATCTCGTCGAAGGTGGGCTCATCCCCCTTCTGGTAGATGGTCATCGTAAGGGAGCCCCCGCCAATTCCAATGCACGGGTAGGCGAAAAAGTTGCCGGTGCGCAAAACCACATAGCCCAGGTCGAAAAATCCG
Source organism: Candidatus Zixiibacteriota bacterium (assembly GCA_030628225.1). Lineage (GTDB taxonomy): Bacteria > SM23-81 > SM23-81 > SM23-81 > SM23-81 > DAOVRJ01. The sequence goes on from DAOVRJ010000203.1 coordinate 642, forward strand.
TAGCCTCCTTCGATGGTCACCTTCTGGTCTGTGCTGCTCGTCTTCTGGCTAAACCCAAAACCCTCTCCGCCAAGGAGCACCCGCCCCACCAGCCCGTATCCACCCCCGCCTAATTCGAAAGTATTGTCGGGCAGCGCGCCATAACCCTTCTCTCCCAGTTCCCTATCCAAGTCATCAAAATCGAACATGTTCAGGCCCATCATGAAACCGCCCCCACCACCTCCCTTCAACCTGTTTATTTCCCGTGTCTCCCCGGCCTGGCCCCGGCCAGCGCCGAACATAAGAGCAAAAACGGTAAAAACGACGACGGACCATTTGCCGAACATCTCAGACCTCCTTTCTATCAAGCTGATCCATTCTATCACCCTGATGAAAGTATCCCCCCGACACCTCTCTGTCAAGTCTATTTTAATGACTGCTTCCTGGACCGGGGTCGACCATTTTACTGAGTTCGAGGCCGAAAGTTTCGAAAAAAACGAGCAGATGGGCCAGTGGAAGAGCGAATTCCTCAGTCGTTTCAGAATGACAAAAAAGAGAGAGTTCTGCTTGTCGTTCACGAGTCACAAATCAGGAGCACGATATTTTTCATCCGAAATTTGACACAATCAGAAAAAACTACTTGACAAATGACGATCTTTCGGCTAGAATGGTTTATATGAGGAATACCTCCTGCGGGGAGGTTTGTTTCGTGCAATTTCTATAGTTCTCCCAAAGATGCTTGGATCAAGCAGGGGGGACTTTTTTATTTGCGCAGACCGTTTACTGAAATTGAGAGACCTTTAAGGGGAGGATTTGCAGATGAGACACTCTGTCAAAATTCTGGCGGTTCTGATCAGCATCCTGGTTCTGCCGGGTATCTTCGCGGCTCCGGCTTTGGGGGAGATGCTCACCGTAACCCTGGATGCCGGGGATTACGAGATCACCGAGGACGAAGAGGGTCTCCAGCGGATCGTCATGGAGGGCTTCGGATCTCTTTCCCAGCCGGGCGAGCCCTGGCTGCCGGGCAGGATTTTTTACATCGCCCTGCCGCCATTGGCGGAGGTCTACTCGGTGACGGTGGAGGGAATCGCTCCCGGGGAGCTTCCCGGAACATATCAGTTGGCGCCCAGACCTGCCATGCTGCCGTGGACCGTGTCGGACCGGGCTGAGCTGCGAAACTTCATGGAGGAGTGGGAGAACCGCCGCCGGAATGTATACGAATCTGATGCCCCGTACCCAAAAGAAACTGGTCGTCTAGATGGGACCGGCGGGCTGCGCAAGTATACCTTCGCCCGGGTCTCCTTCTGTCCCTTCGTCTACTACCCGAAATCAGGGCGGCTGATCCACTATCCGAGCGCTAGAGTGACCATTAACTACACCGCCCCGGGGATGATCGACGAGGTCCAACGGCTTCTGTCAGACAGGAAGATGGAGGATCGCGCCAAGGACCTGCTGGTCAACTACCACCAGGCCCAGCGCTGGTATCCCCGGGTGACCCGTGAGGACAAAGCGGAGGACTGGGACTACGTGATCATCGCCACGGACAGCATGTCTGCGTCCTGCGACACCCTGAAGGACTGGAAAGAGGATCTGGGCTACGACGTCAAAGTGGTTACCACTACCTGGATCAACTCCAATTACACCGGTGCTGATCTCCCGGCTCGTATCAGAGCTTTTCTCCAGGATAAATACCTGGACAGCGAGTGGGGCATTGAATATGTGCTCATCGCTGGAGACGATGACCACATTCCCATGCGGCGCTGCTATCCCGACCCGAACGATCATAGCACCGACACCCCCACCGACTACTACTATGCTGATCTAACGGGCAACTGGGACTCCGACGGGGATGGATTCCCCGGCGAGCGAGGCGAGGACAATGTCGACTGGGTGGCCGAGGTGTACGTGGGCAGAATTCTCTCCAACAACGCCAACACAATTCATGGCATCTGCAAGAAAATGGTGAAGTTCGAGGAGGAGGACGCCTCATCCTGGAAGTACGATGCTCTGCTTATTGGCTCTGTGGGCTGGTACGCCAACGAGGACACATCAGGAGGTCCTAAGATGGACTGTGCCGAGCTCATGGAGGACGTGAAGAACGATATGCTACAGGGAGCAGGCTGGAGCTGGACCAGAATGTACGAAAAGGCCGGACTGGACACCTGCCCTTACCTGTGCGAGAAAGACCTGACCCGCGCCAACGTGTTAAGCGATTGGCCCACCGGCACATATGGTATTGTAAACTGGTTTGCACATGGTAGTTCGGACTGTGCTTGGAGAAAGTGGTGGAAAGAAGATGATGGCGACAGCATCCCGGAGAGCGCTGCCGGGGAGATAGGTTGGGAGAAGTTCATCCAAAATTCCGATGTCCCCACCCTTGATGACGATCATCCCTCCATCGTCTATGCCAACTCCTGCCTATGCGGCCGGCCGGAGACCAATTGTCTGGCCCAGACCTTGCTTTCGCACGGCGCTTCAGGTGTGATCGCCGCGACTCGAGTTTCCTACGGCCCATCGACCTGGGACGATCCGTCCGATGGAGGGATCGGCAGCATGGACTATTACTTCTTCGATGAGCTGTTGAACCACGATAAAAAACTGGGCGAGGCCCTCCTGGACGCCAAGGTACGATACTCTACCCAACACATGGGGGGATGGTGGGATCAGAGGAACATGTACGATTTCTGCCTCTACGGGGACCCCTCCATGATCTGGCAGGGGGCCATTCCCGCCGCCGACACCATCTCCAACGACACCACCTGGACCGTCTCGCAGAGCCCATACATCGTCGAGAACCGACTGTACATCCGGGGCACCGATGGCGGTGATAACGTCACCACCCTGACCATCAACCCTGGGGTGCGGGTCGTCTTCGGCGAGGATGGCGCCCTGGTGGTGGGCAGCGCCGGCAGCACCCGGCCCGGAGCCCTGGTGGCCGACGGTAAGCCTGACAGTTTGATCGTGTTCACCTCGGCCAGCGACACCACCAAGAACGAGCCCGATGACTGGTTGGGCCTTGAGTTTCTCGATTACAGCAAGGACGCCACCTGCAAGCTGAACTACTGTCTCATTGAATACCCCAGCGACGGCATCTATTGCCTTTCCGCCTCGCCCACTATTTCCAACTGTCTCGTTCGCAACGTATACCGCCATGGCATCTGCCTCTATAGCAACTCGGATCCCACCATCACCAACACCGTCGTCCATGATTGCGGCCAGGTGGGCATCCGGTTGTCCACCAACTGTGATCCGACCATGTACGGAGACAGCGTGGCCACCTGTCGATATGGTCTGTTCATCGAATACGGCTCCCCCTCGGTGGACAGCTGCTTTTTCATGGATAACGTGGAAGACGGCGTCATCATCTCCGGCAACACCGCCGGGCCCACCATCAGCAACTGCTTCGCCCAAGACAATGGATCCGCCGGCATCAACGCCTACAATTCGTCCATTCCCATCATCTCCGGTTGTCAGGTCTCGTACAACTCGATATGGGGGATCATCCTCAGCGGGGTAGATGGCGGCCAGGTCTATGGCAACACCGTTACCCATCACGACTCTATCGCCGGCATCGAGCTGCAGTCAACGGGAGATACGGTATGGGTCTATTCCAATACGCTCACGGATAACAGCACCGGTCTGTTCCTGAACACCTCCAGCTCCAGCTCACCCAGCGTCATCTACTACAACACCATCGAAGATAATGAGTATGGTGTCTCCATAGAGGACACGGCCAGCATCTCCATTCATCATAATGATATACTGGACAACACCACTCGAAAC
>DAOVRJ010000232.1 GCA_030628225.1 Candidatus Zixiibacteriota bacterium
AGGTCTTATTCACGTTATGGTGGGCATCAATCTGCAAGGCGAAGTTAGCGGCACCAAGGTTCTGGAACACCTGGAAACCCCCGGCCTTGGGGCCAAAATCGAGGAAGCATCTTTTACCGACCAGTTCAAGGGTAAATCTCTGGATAACTCACTGTTGGTCAACGGCAATTTGGCCGTGAAGAAGGATGGCGGAGATCTCGATGCCCTCACCGGGGCGACCATCTCCCCCCGTGGGGTGGCCAATGCTGCCAGCGCGGGCCTCAAAATTTACCAGAGACATGGTCAGCAAATTCTGGGCCTTCCCCAGAACCAGAACACCATGGAGGCAATGACTCTGGAAGCTGAGACGCGGGAAGCGAAGCTCGAGCAAGGGAAAGAAGATTAGGGCAAAGGAAAACGCGCTATGAGTGTGATCTCGGAGTTCACAAAGGGACTCGTCAAGGAAAACCCTCTCCTTCGATTGGTGCTGGGTCTGTGCCCGGCCCTGGCAGTCACTACCATGGCCATTAACGGTGTGGCCATGGGGCTGGCCACCACGGCGGTACTGGTGGGGTCAAATCTGGTCATCTCCATTCTCCGCCGCTTCATCCCCGCTCAGGTGCGCATCCCCGTATTCATCGTGATCATCGCCTCCTTCGTTACCATCATCGACATGGTCATGGCTGGGTATTTCTATGAGCTACACCAGGTCCTGGGGTTGTTTATCCCCCTCATCGTGGTTAATTGCATTATTTTAGGTCGGGCTGAGGCTTTCGCCTCCCGCCATCCGGTTCTACTGTCTCTGGCCGACGGCCTGGGAATGGGCCTGGGCTTCACTCTGGCCCTGATCATCCTGGGCAGCGTGAGGGAAATCCTGGGTAACGGTACCATATTCGGAGTTTCTATCTTCGCCTCGGGGTTCGAGCCCGCCCTGATCATGCTGCTGCCGCCGGGTGCCTTTCTGGCACTGGGCCATCTGCTGGGCCTGATGAATAAGCTCACCAAGGTGGAGGAATCATAACGTGGGCGAGTTCCTGATCATCCTGGTCAGCGCCATATTGGTCAACAACTTCGTTCTGGCGCGATTTCTGGGCATCTGTCCCTTCCTGGGCGTTTCCAAAAAAACGGATACCGCCTTGGGGATGGGGATGGCGGTCACCTTCGTCATGACCCTGGCCTCCATCTTCACCAACCTCATTTACAACCAGGTCCTGATTCCCTTTCACCTGGAATATCTCCAGATTGTCACCTTCATCCTGATCATCGCCTCCCTGGTCCAGTTGGTGGAAACGGTCCTGCGCAAAACCAGTCCAGCTCTCTACCACGCCCTGGGCATTTATCTGCCGCTGATCACCACTAACTGCGCCATTCTGGGTCTGGCCCTGTTGAACATCATCAAAAACTACGATCTGGTGCGCAGCATCGTCTTCGCCCTGGGCGCCGGCATCGGCTTTACCCTGGCCCTGCTGATCATGTCCGGAATGCGCGAGCGACTTGAGTTCGCCGACGTACCCAAGGTCCTGCGCGGAGTGCCCATCGCCTTGATTGTGGCCGGACTTCTCTCTATGGCTTTCATGGGCTTTTCCGGCCTGGTGAAGATGTAGAGGAGCCAAAAGGATGCAGAGCAGCACATTATTACCTCTCATCATCCTGGGAGGATTGGGCCTGTTATTCAGCGTTGGCCTGGCCTACGCCTCCAAAAAATTTGCCGTTCAGGAAAATCCTCGCCTGTCCCAGATTCTGGATGTCCTGGCCGGAGTCAATTGCGGCGCATGTGGCTATCCTGGCTGTCGCGCCTTCGCCGAGGCGGTGGTCAAGGGGGAAACGGCTATCGATGGGTGCACCCCCGGGGGAGCTGAATCGACATCTCAGATCGCCAGGATCATGCGGACAGAGACGGAATCCGCAGAGTACATCTCCATGGTGGCCGTGGTGCGCTGTCGAGGCGGCCGCAAAGAGGCCGGGGAGCTGTTCCGTTATCAAGGTCTGCAGGACTGTGACGCTGCCCAGTTGGTCGCCGGGGGCTCCAAGGCCTGTCCATATGGCTGCCTGGGGCTGGGGACCTGTGTGCAGGCATGTTTTTTCGAAGCTCTCTCCATGGGCGACAACGGCCTTCCTGTGGTGGACGATAAAAGATGCACCGGTTGCGGCCTGTGCGTCTCCGCCTGTCCTCGAAAGATCATCCAGCTTATCCCACGCAGCGCCCAAATATACCTGGCCTGTGTCTCTCAAGACAAGGGAAAAGCGGTCAAAACCGTTTGCTCGGTTGGCTGTATCGGCTGTGGTCTATGCTTCAAACCTAAGGTGTCTCCCTCCGGTACCATCACCATGGATGGGAACCTGCCGACCATCGACTATGCCAAGAACGGCACAGACCTGTTGGTGGCTGTGCACAAATGTCCTACCCACACCTTCGTGGATAAGATCGTTCATCGGCCCAAGGTCTCCATTGACTCCAAATGCGACGGCTGCGGCATCTGCAAGGAGGTCTGTCCTGTTAACGCAATCGAGGGCGAAAAGGGCCAACGGCACAAAGCTATCATAGACAAGTGCATCGGCTGCGGCATCTGCGTGACCAAATGCCCCTTGGGAGCTATCTCTATTGTGGGCGCCCTGGGTTACATGGAGGAACGTTGAATAGCAGACCGCGGGACGAGAAGCGAATGCCCTTTTTAGAACATCTGGAGGAGCTTCGCTGGAGGATTCTGAAGTCCCTGGCTGTAGTGGTCATCCTTTCCATAGTCGCCTACATCTTTTCCAAAGACCTCCTGAATCTTCTCATTAAACCGGTTCCTCCCGATATCCAGCTGATCTTCATCACTCCCACCGGAGCTTTCCTGGTCAGCATCAAGGTTGCCATCATCTTCGGCTTGATGGGAAGTCTCCCGGTGATCTTCTACCAGACCTGGCAATTTATCTTCCCGGGGCTTCTGAAGTCTGAAATTAAAATGGCCGTGGTGCTGGTGCTCTCGGCCACCGTCTGTTTTCTTCTGGGAGCCACCTTTGCCTTTTTCGTAATTCTGCCTTTCGGGCTCCGATTCCTGTTCAGCTTCCAGACCGTCCAACTGGTGCCCATGCCGGATATCAGCAGCTATATCGGCTTCGCTGGTCGCTTATTCCTGGCCTTTGGCATTGTATTCGAGCTGCCCCTTCTCTCCTTCATTTTATCCAAGATGGGAGTTTTAACGCCCGCCTTTATGCGCAGGCAGCGCCGCTACGCCGTGGTGGTCATCTTCATCGCCGCCGCCATTCTCACTCCCCCGGATGTAATCACACAAGTCATGCTGGCCACTCCCCTGATATTGCTTTACGAAATCAGCGTGTGGATTTCGGCCGCTGTCTGCAAAGCGCAAAAGCAAAAAGGTAAAACAACTCTCCAGAAAGCGGAGAAGGCAGATGAGTGAGATCCGGCACAGGAAAAAAACCTCTCCAGCAGAACAATTTGGGGAATCAGTACCAGATTTTGTGCGTTTTGATGATGGACGCTGGATCCTTGATCCTGGATCCTGGATCCTGGTTAGTAATGTGCTCAACTCTAGATTTATGCAAATTTGACTCTATGTCTTCCTGGATTCAGTTCTTAACCAGTATCAAGCATCCAACATCCAGGATCGGTCTTTCTTTTCTTTTACCAGCATCGAGGATCAAGCTTGCTATATTGTAGAAAAGGGTAGTTGAGCCTGTAAAAAAAGGCTATACTCCTTCTGATTTGAATTTTTGATTAGCAGCTCATTGATTTTCACCAATGAGCAAGTTGGTAAATTCAAACCGAAGAAAGGAGTATAGCC
>DAOVRJ010000158.1 GCA_030628225.1 Candidatus Zixiibacteriota bacterium
CTCCCACGTATGGGCGGATCCAGTCTCCCACGTACGGGCGGATCCAGTCTCCCAAGTATAAGAAATCAGCTTTCATGCCCAACCGCTGGAGCCCCTGTTGGAGCATCAGCAGCCGGTGGTTGTATGCAAGATCCTTTTGGGCCGATTGAGTTCGCGAGACGAAAAGGACTTTCATACTGCATTCCTCCTCCTAATAATGGCCGCTATTAAGCGATCAACTCGACGATCCGAAACCCGCTTTTACCATCTCCAAAGGGATTTGCCCATCCTCCGTTTTTTGCCCAACATCTCTCGGACCCCCGTGAGCACTCATTTCGGCTTGATTCCGGCCAGAACGTTGGCTTCCACGGCCACACAGCTCAAGCTATGGAATAGAAGTCGCTATCCAAACTTGTTAGGAGCAGCGATATCTGTTAATGATTATACGGTTTTTTCAACAATATTTCTTGCCAAAACGAATACCTCCTTACGAGGGGAAAAGCATTACCAATCCAAGAATCTAGAGACCAAAGTGGCTTACCTAGCTTAGGATTCCTAAATATCAAGGCATTAAGGTGGTAAAAAATATAAGTGCTCATTAGTCACCTTAATGTTGCCATTAAATATCTTAGAAAGTGTCTCAACTTCTTCTTCTATAAGAGGATATTCATCTGTTGTTCCTCTTCTCTTAATAAATAGAAACTTTTGCCTTTGATGTCCACCAGGCTTCCCAAATAGCAATCTCCTCAAAAACCGAAACATTAGAACTCTATCGCTGTTCTCACGGAAAAATGCTATTCCACCTGGTTTCAAAACCCGGTAGATTTCCCTCCCTACTATCTCACAGTCAATGTGATGCAAAATAGCTGAACCATAAAGGATATCAAAAAAATTGTCTTCGTAAGACAAGTCACGAAAATCCATAACATCTGCTTTAACCTTCACGTTGTTATATCTTGCCATTTCGCGAGCATTTTTCACAGCGGTTTCCGAAATATCAAAAGCATATGTTTCCGCTCCTTACTTAGCGGCTCGAACAGGCTCTTTTCCAGTTCCACATGAGCATATAAGGATTCGCTTTCCTTCGAAACTCTCAACACCGGGTATGGTAATTTTACCGCTTATTCTGCGAATTTGAACTTTTTTCCATTCTTCATCGTAGAATAGTCTTTCTCTTTCTTGAATAGGCATCTTTCTCACTCCCGCGTTTTCAGTTGTTCTGCCACCCAACGAGAATTAGACTTCCTCAAAAAAACAGTAAACACAGTTCCTGTTGCGGCCCAAATCGCTTGTGAGTAAAATTCCAGAAGCTTTTTAGTTTCATGGGTATTGCTAAACCCACAATCCTCAGCAGTCTTAGTATGTTTCCTATTTTCTTCCTTACTAATTGAGGGTGTTGAATAATTCAGTCATTGACTTTGGGGTAACTTTTTCTTCCCTGTTCTTTGAAATCAGCTATGGCATCGAGTACAGAGACGGTATCGTATAGGGTCACGTGGACTCTGACTGTATCTTTACCCATTACCGTGAGAGTTTCTTCCATTCGGTAGCGATTGTTTTCCACATTGGCATAGGCTCTCTCGATGGCTGTGCGCAGCGTGATTAGCTTCTCATAGAGCTGGGTACCCGGGGACAAAGGTCCGAACTTTCTGTAACTGTCCTGAAAGTATGTGTAGACCAGTTTGCCTCGTTTATGTCTGTCTCTGGAGCGAAGATAGACACATTACTCCGCACCTCTTCTTTCGAGTTCGTCTGGCTGTTTTAGACAGCTATAGAGACACTGGTAACGAGTCCTTTTCAGTTTGTAGTCTATACCGGTTTTGTGGAGCTCAAAATGATATTTGCAACAGGGCACATAGTTGAGCGAAAAAGATCGAGGGCGCTTGATGTTCTTCTTGCGAATGATGACCGGAATGATCCCGAATTGTTCATAGATCTGTCGGTGAACATCCTCGCAGTCATATCCTTTATCGAGAATCAGGTATGCTACTGGTAGTGCGGGAAACACCCTTCGGAACTCTACTAGCAGAGGAATAATCACCTGTTGGTCGAGCATATTGGCTGATTCTATGATACTGATCATAGGCAGACCGTTGAGGGTGTGCAGCATATGGGCCCGGTAACCCAGGGCATAGTGATAGCGATGGTGTTTTCTTCCGAAGGCCGCTTCGGTATCAGCGAAGCTGACTTCACCGCTGGCCTGACGTGTGATTCGGAAGGCGGAAACAGATCGAATAAAGGTGGAATCTCCAATTAAGATCAAACCAGCTTTAAGGTTCTTCGGCAGCACTGGCAATGGAGGCGCTAGCAATCCTTGCTGATATGCGAAGCGGACATAACCAGAATGGATCTGAACAAACCCCTCCATACCAAGTGTCCTGCGAAAATGCGAAAGCGTCGTATGATGTGGCACGCCAAGATCAAGTCCCACCAGATGACGATACAGGTCTGGTTCTCTGAGTTGCTTTTCCAAGAGCCGATAGGAACGAATGCCGCGTTTTATCTTTAGCACTTCTGCCAGGTAGCGGCTTCTCTGATAACCAGGGGGGCCGGATCCAGAAGAGATGTTTCTGAGCACCTGGTCGATAGAACCTGGATCGATGTTCAGGAAAAACTCTGCCAGCGAATTACCCCTGTCTTGGAGATCAACGTATCCTGAGGAGTAAAATCTAAATGGCAGTTTGATTTCTGGCATCTGTTAACCGTCCTTTCCAGTGTGTGTGTTGAATAATGACTGTTGAATAACTGGAGTTTCGTGCTAATATTTTAGCACATGAACGGTTGAATAACCAGAAATCCTCAGAAAAAGATCAGGATACACCTGAAAATGTGGGGTAACTTTTAGCTAAAACGGTCAAAAACGTGCCTTCTGGGCCAAAATTACTCCATATCATGGGCTAACTTGCCATTTGAACCATCTATAAGTTTTCAAAGAACAAGAAGTTAAAAATTATTCAACACCCTCTAATAGCGAAATACACCTGTCAGAGCAAACCGCCATAACCGCAGATCAGTTGGCCATTCAGAAATAGTCCCTTTTCGAATTTGTTCTTTCTGCTAACTTTCCCAATCACTCGACGAAAGGATTACCCGCGCTGACCAGAACCTCCGCTATCTCCGGTCTCATGATCTCCGGGGCCACCTGAACCCCCTCGGTGATGATGCCTCGTATCTTGGTCCCGCTGGGGCTGAGCCAGGAGCTCTTATCGTGGGGACAGGTCTTGGTCGTGGCCATGTTTTCACAGGCCTGACAGTAAAAAGAGTGCTCGAAGAAAAGGGGCTCAATTCCCAGGTCGGGGAAATCAGCGAAGATCCGGTGCGCGGCGTAGGTATCGTAGTAATCTCCAACACCGGCGTGATCCCGCCCGATGATGTGGTGAGTACAGCCGAAGTTCTTCCTCACGATGGCGTGGAAGATGGCCTCCTTGGGTCCAGCGTAACGCATCTGCCATGGTAAAATGCTCATCACCACCCTGTCCTGGGGATAGAAATCATCGATCAGTGTCTGATAGGCTTTGAGAATAAGCTCATCGGTAAAATCGCCAGGCTTTTTCCTCCCGATCACTGGGTTGATGAACAACCCATCGCATATCTCCAGGGCACATTTCTGGATGTACTCATGGGCTCTGTGGGGTGGATTTCGGGTCTGAAATGCCACCACCGTGTCCCATCCCTTCTGTTGGAATAGATAACGTGTTTCCTTAGGCGAGAGATCATATCGCTCATAGGGAGTTCTGATGTCCTCAAGCAAATCCACTTCGCCTGCCAGGAAGACGTCAGGATTGTCGAACAGCATCCGCACACCGGGGTGTTTCTCCTCGTCCGTGCCGAAAACGCCCCGGGCGATTTCTATCTTGTCGAACTTATATTTCTCCTGCAGATGTAGCAGGGCCAGAGGAGCTTTCCCTCCATCAGTCAGGACAATGGTCTGCCCCTCTTTCAGATTCTCGGCCTGGGGTTCCTCAACGGCCAGCAGTATGGGAATGGTCCAGGCCAGCCCGTTGGTCAGGTGGCCCTCTGAGATGACACACTCCAAATCGGCGCTACCAAGGAACCCTTCCAGGGGACTGAACACTCCCCGGGCCAGGTTCTGGATCTCATAGATAGTATCCGGGGAAAGGATCAGCTAAAACATTCCAGGGACCTCGGCTATGAACTCGGCGCTCCTTTCCGCGCTCAAGACTCGGTCTACCAATTTCCCGCCGTGAGGCTTTATCAGCATGTTTTCTCCTTTCTTTCTGGTCTTTCCGGGACTCCTATAGGCTGCCTTTGGACTTAAGCTCCTCATCGGCCCACCGATGGGTTATTAGTCTATCCACTTGAAGACCCCTTCCCCCCAGGTGCCGGCATAAAGGGTGCGCGGATGAACCGAGCCCATAGCCAGTGCCTCCACATCTAAGTTAGTGAGCCCCTCATTCATCTCCTCCCAAGTTCCAGCGGCATTGCCACTTCTAAAAACTCCTCCGGCGGTGGCAGTATAGATCAGATCAGTATTGGAAAAATCCAGGACGATCACTTTCACGTCACGGTTTCTCAACCCCTCGTTGGCGTCGGTCCAGTTCCCGGCGAAGTTGGTACTCTTGTAAATACCATTGTTTGAGGCAACGTATAAAATACTCGGATCGACGGGATCAATCAGGACCCATGGGATCCTAATGGAAGGACCTCCGGGGGAAATCCCTTCAGCACTCGATGCCCAAGTTTCACCGCCATCCCCGCTTTTTCGGAAGTTGTTCCATTTCCCACCGGCATAAACGAGCTGGGAATTCTGAGGGTCTATGGCCAGGAAGGCCCGCGGGAGCCAGTCGACATTCGTCCACGACGTGTCGGCGCCATCAAAACTCCTGTAGATGCCTTTCTCACAGCTCATAAAGAGTGTATCCGAATGGTTGGGATCTGTGGCGATACCGTAAATAGTGAGATCAATTAAGCCCACATTTCTCTTTTTCCAGCTTTCGCCATCATCTTCACTTTTATAAACCCCCCCGCCTTTTGTGCCCACATACATCACATAGGCAAACAGGGCGTCGAAGGCGATAACATCCATCTGGGTATAGGTCCAACCGCTATCAACTCGAGCCCATATTTGTCCACCATTGGCACTCTTATAAAGTCCATCCCAGGTGCCGGCAAAGAGAACTTTGGAATTGCTGGGGTGAACGATTAAGAACTGGATGTACAGGGATTCCAGGCCATTATTTATCGCCACCCACTGGTTGTGATTTTCAGAGTCGGTTGGGAATTTGTCACAAGCAAGTAGCACAACAGAAAGCAAGCTCACCAGTAGAAGGTTCCAGAAAACCATCATCCCTTTATTCGAATCAAGGCTCATAATTTCTTTCCTCCTCCCCAAACAGTAACTCTTAATTCCCTCGGTTCGACGAAATTTCAAACAAACCCACGTAGATATTGGCAAAAGATGTCTCCACCACTGTCGTGTAGGTCTCTAGCATGTAATCGTGCATTTTTCCCTCTGGATCTGAGCCCCACTCACGGCTCAGAACAAACCAGACCCTCTGGAAACCATGAACTCGTGATTGGATCATCTTCCGGTAGAATTTCGGCGACCACAAAAGACTCCCGATGGCCAGAGGACCGTGATAATAGTACTTGAAGGGCTTCAGCTGGGAAGCCAAGACGACATCACCATCCTCTGAATGAACACTGATGAATTGCGCTGCCGATCGATAGTCCTCCTTGGCGAACTTGTCCATATAATAATGATTATACATGGAGACGCCGGTGAAGATCAAAAGGCACGCAATTAGAGCCCAGCGGATGATCTTCCTCCGAGAGACCAAAAGAGCCCGTGTCAGAACGAAACCATAGGCCGGCAAGGCCTGGGAAACATAGCGCACATTATATGAGATCTGCGGCCAAACCATGGAGACCAGGTAGGCGCCTCCGATGGGTACAAAGAGGTATAGAAGGAGAAATGCCAATCGATCTC
>DAOVRJ010000132.1 GCA_030628225.1 Candidatus Zixiibacteriota bacterium
GACACAGTATGACGCCTCCACCCACCGGTGGTTCCTCCAGGCCCAGGTGCCCGCGGAGACGCCCATGGGGCTGTATGATCTGGTAGTCACCGCCTGGGGAGACATCCGGGATACCACAGTCCAGTCGGTGAAGGTCATCGAGCGGGCCAAGGACGATTTCTACTTCATCCACCTCACCGATACGCATATCCCCGAGCGGGGAAGCAGCACCCTTCACTTTCTGGATGAGATCATCCCGGAGATAAACATCATCAACCCTGAATTCGTGCTCATCTCCGGTGATTACGTGAACCGCAGCTATAAGGACCAGATGGAGATCGGACAGCTCTATTTAAAGAAATTTCAGGTGCCTGTCTTTCTGACTTCCGGCAATCACGATATAGGCGACGGCATGGAACCCTGGTGGGAGTTCTTCGGCTGGCCCTACCTGAACTACTACGACCAAGTTCACTGGAACGGCGGCCCCCTGACCCAGGACTACAGTTTCGATTACGGCAACCTGCATGTGGTGGCCCCCATGACCTGGGTCAATTACAACGACTTTCAGTCCTCGATCTACGGGGACCACAGCATGATCCAGTCCCAGTTGAACTGGCTGCATCAGGACCTCTCCGCGGTGGAGGGAGATCCCTATCTGGTCATGTTCTACCATTACGACTTCGGCTGGTACGACGACGCACCCCAGATGCCCGAATTCTTCAACCAGTATGGGGTGAATCTGGCACTGTGGGGACACACCCACCAGGCGGCCGAGTATCAGGAGGGGCCCACGCTATCCCTGAACACCGACGACGCCATGAGCTCATCCGGGGGGTTCCGGCTGCTGAAGTTCGAGGACGGCCAGCTTATCGCCCACCCACACCTGTGGAATGCCGATGACATCACTCTGGATTTTTCATCCCCCAATGACGGCACCAGCCCCATCAACACCGCCACCATCCTCAACACCCACAACCAGGTCTTCGAGAACGCCTTTGTCCGGTTTCAGGTACCATCTCCTGGAGAATATCAGGTGGGTGGCGGCGAGGTCCTTCAGGTCATCGACACCGGGGGTAGCCTCATCTACGAGGTGGAAACGGAGGTGCCCGCCAACGGTCAGATGGAGGTAACCATCGCTCTTCAAGTGGGGGCTGAAGAGGAACCACAGGCAGCGCCACCGGGCAAGTTCGTCCTCCATCAGAACAGCCCCAACCCCTTCAACGATAGCACGAACATCTCCTTCGCCCTGCCGGGAACTGGATATTGGCGCGTCTCCCTGAAAATCTACAATGTCTGCGGTCAGAAGGTGTTCACTCTGTTAGACCAACACCTGCCTTCCGGCCGACACACTGTCCGCTGGGACGGTCGCGACGGCTACGGATATTCTCTGGCCTCCGGCCTGTATTTCTGCCGCCTGCGCACCGGCGAACGCACGAAGACGGTGAAAATGATGTTGCTGAGGTAAGAGGATTTAGGGTACAGGGGTTAGGGGGAAAAACAGTATCTGCACAATCCTCCAAGGACGCATCTGGGGTCATCCTGGCTCCAATGAACACGATCTACGATCACAAACAAGTTTTAGCAGAGGAAATGATCTCCATGAATCTTGACGAGAGCAAAAACCTCGAAGATGCCAGGTCTAAATATCCGGACAAGTTTCAGTCGGAGAGGAGAATATTTGACCATCTCCATCGAGGGGACCGAATATTTATCCACACCGCTTGCGGAGAACCACAATATCTGGTGAATGCCCTGATCAATTTCGTCTCCTCTCATCCTACGGCCTTTTACGACGCCGAGGTGCTTCATGTCTGGACCCTCGGCGTGGCACCCTACATGGATGAAAAATTCAAGTACAATTTCCGACTCAACTCCTTCTTCGTGGGCAGCAGCACCAGAGCCGCGGTCAACGAAGGAGTTGCTGACTACACACCGATATTTCTATCTGAGGTTCCCGAACTGTTCCTGCGCGGAGTTGTGCCCATTGACGTCGCCCTGGTGCAGTTGTCGCCGCCGGATCAGCACGGCTATATGAGCCTGGGGGTGAGCGTCGATATCGTCAAGGCGGCTACGGAAAAAGCTTCCCTGGTCATCGCTCAGGTAAATTCTAATATGCCCCGGGTGCATGGGGATGGGTTCCTGCACATCGAAGAGGTGGATTTTATCATCCCCCATGATGAGCCGATACTGGAATATAAGGAAGAGCCGGAGGGCGATATCGCTCAGCGGATTGGAAAGTACGTGGCCCGCCTGATCCAGGATGGGGACACCATTCAGGTGGGATACGGAAGCATACCAAATGCCATCCTGGCCAATCTGGGAGACAAAAAGCATCTCGGGGTCCACACGGAGCTGATCAGCGATGGCATCGTGGACTTGATGAAAAAAGGGGTCATCGACAACACGCGTAAAAGCATCAACCGCGGAAAGTCAGTGGTTACTTTCTGCATGGGCAAAAAGGAGACCTATGAGTTCATCCACGATAACCCGGCCATAGAATTCAGAACCATTAATTACACAAACAATCCATTGGTTATCTCCCAGCACGACCACATGACAGCGATAAACTCCGCCCTGGAAATAGACCTCACCGGACAGGCAACGGCAGAATCTCTGGGGAAAACCTTCTACAGCGGAATAGGAGGGCAGGCAGATTTCATGAGGGGCGCCGTTCTATCCAAAAGCGGCAAAACAATCCTGGCGCTGCCATCCACCGCCGACAACGAGCAAACCTCCAGAATCGTTCCCTTCCTCAAAGAGGGCGCCGGGGTTACTCTCATCAGAGGAGATATCCACTATGTGGTTACCGAGTATGGAATTGCATATTTACATGGCAAAAACATCAGAGAGCGAGCTATGGAATTGATCTCCATCGCACATCCCAAATTCAGGCCCGGACTGATAGATGAAGCCAAGAAGCTGTATCTGATATTCAAAGACCAGGCATTCATACCAGGAAAACGAGGTGAATATCCGGAAGAGCTGGAAACGTATCGTACCACAAAAACCGGGCTGGAGATTTTCCTGAGACCCGTGAAAATAAGCGACGAGCCGTTGTTGAAGGATCTTTTCTACTCCCTCTCGGACAAGAGCATGTACCGCAGATTTATCTCGCAGCGAAAGGACATGCCTCACGAGCGTCTACAGGAATTCGTGATCATCGACCACCTGAGGGAAGTGTTAATGCTCGCCGTGATAGAAAAAGAAGAAGTCGAAGAAATCGCTGGAGTGGGGCAGTATGGCATCGACGAGGCCAGCCATACCGCGGAGATCGCCTTTGTGGTCCGGGATATTTATCAGAACATGGGAATCGGCGCTGAATTACTATCTTATCTGACCACTCTGGCGAAGAAGCAGGGGCTTTGGGGCTTCACCGCGGAGGTGCTCTGGGAAAACAGACCGATGTTGCAGTTATTTGAAAAGGCTGGATTTGACATCGAAAAGAGAAGCAGTCAAGGGGTATATGAGTTGAAGATGGCCTTCCGGGAGACGCGATGAGAAAAGGAACGCCAAATATTAAATTCCTGTTCGAGCCTCGCTCTGTGGCCATCATAGGCGCTTCGCAGCATCAGAACAAGATCGGGTACAAAATCGTCGAGAACATCCGGTTCAGCAAGTACCCCGGCAAGATATACCCGGTAAATCCCAAGGGCGGTGAAATACTCGGTCTTCCCGTGTACCGGTCGCTGGACGAGATCCGTGGCCACATCGATATGGCCGTACTGGCCATACCGGCAAAAATCGCTTATCAAGCGGTGAAGGACTGCGCCAGGTGTGGCGTGAAATTTCTGGTGCTGATCACGTCGGGCTTCTCAGAAGTGGGCAACACCGAGGGGGAAAGAAAGATCGTCGCCTATGCCCATGAGCACCAGATGCGCATTCTAGGACCGAATATCTTTGGAATCTACTCATCCATGGCGCCGCTAAACGCAACTTTCGGCATGAAAGAGATCATGCCCGGCAGCGTGGCCATCATCACTCAGAGCGGGGCCCTGGGACTGGCCATGATCGGCAAAACCGCGGTGGAGAACATCGGCCTGTCGGCCATCGTTTCAGTGGGGAATAAATCGGACATCAATGAGGCCGATCTTTTGGGATATCTGGCGTCCCACAAAAACACCAAAGTCATTTTGATGTACATAGAGGGGGTGAAAGACGGGGACAAGCTGGTGGATGTGCTCAAGGAGACCACCCCCAAAAAACCGGTTGTGGTCATCAAATCCGGAAGATCCAAAGTTGGCGCCATGGCAGCCGCATCACATACCGGCTCCCTGGCCGGGGCGGACGAGATCTTTTCAGACATCATGACTCAGTGCGGAGTCCTCAGAGCAGAGAGTATTCAGGAGGCTTTTGCCTGGTGCAAATTCCTGGCCAGCGCGCCGACGCCAAAGGGTGAGAACACCGTGATCATCACAAACGGGGGCGGCCTGGGCGTGCTGGCTGCAGATGCCTGTGAAAAATATGATGTCCAGCTTTATAATGACATCGAAAATATGAAAAAAACGTTCTCCGGGGTGGTTCCAGAATTCGGCTCCCTGAAAAATCCGGTGGACATCACCGGTCAGGCGACGATGACAGATTATGAGCAAGCTCTCAACATCTCGTTGAAAAATAGGGATATCCACTCTATCATCTGCTTAGGCTGTGAAACGGCGGTTTTTGCCGGCAAAGAGATTTCCATGATGGTCAAGAAGATCTTCTCCGCGGGAAAGTCAAAAAAACCCCTGGTGTTCTCCTTCGTCGGAGGAGTTCAAACAGAAGAAGCCATCGATCATTTAAAAACGAGTGGCATCCCCATATTCTCTGATGTCTACGAAGCTGTATCATGTTTTGGGACTATGTATGTGAATTACCACAACACAAAGAATAGCCCAGCCGCTGAGATCGAGGAGAGAGAAATTGACATCCGCGCAGTTGAGAGCATCATAAAAAAAGCAAGAGACGAAAAAAGACAGAGCCTTCTCTCTTGGGAGGCCCGGGGGATCATAGAAGCAATCGGCATTCACGGGCCGGAAAGTCATCTGGCCCGCAATCTCGATGAGGCCATCGCGTATGCGGAGAAACTCGACTATCCTGTGGTCATGAAAGTCGTGTCCAGGGATATCCTTCATAAAAGCGACGTAGGCGGTGTCGCTCTGGACCTGTTGAACCGGGATGAAGTCATCGACGCATACGGGGCCATCATGCACAGCTGCAGAGAGCACGTGCCTGAGGCCATCATCGAGGGTGTCGAGATCTCCCAGCAGGTTGAACCCGGCTTGGAAACCATCATCGGGGCCAGAAGGGATAGATCTTTCGGTCCCATCGTTATGTTTGGTCTCGGCGGCATCTATGTGGAAGTCATGAAAGATGTTTCGTTTCGTGCCCTTCCTCTAAACAGAGAGGAAGCAGGAGCCATGATCAAGGAAATCAAATCATACCCGCTGTTGTTGGGAGTACGGGGAGAAAAGCGGAAGGATATCGATAGCGTAATCGATACCATCATGAATTTAAGCGCACTTATACAAAAATGCAAGAGCATCTCAGACATCGAGATCAATCCCCTGGTGGTCTATGAACAGGGCGATGGAGCACAGGCTGTAGATGCTAGAATTCTTATTTCAAGCGCAGAGAGGTGAGATAAATGGATACGATGATTATCGCATCAACGCGCAAAAGCGCAGGAAAAACAAGCATAATTATGGGCATCGCTCGGGCAACGCAGAAGAAGATCGGATACATGAAACCCTTCGGGGACAGACTGATCTACCATAAAAAGCGGCTGTGGGATTACGACTCCGCCCTGATCGCAAATGTCTTCGGCCTGAAAGAAAACCCTGAGGATATGAGCATTGGTCAGGAGCATTCCAAACTCAGTTACATGAGCGCGGAGGAGATCGAGGAGAAGCTACTGCGAAGTATCTCGAAGATGTCCCAAGATAAGGAAATTCTGTTCGTTGAAGGTGGGAAAGACCTCACATATGGCGCCTCCGTCCACCTCGACGTCATATCTGTGGCCAAGCGTCTCGATTATCCCCTCGTGTTTGTCATCGGCTCCGACAACGACTCCATCGATGAGATCACCTTCGTCAAAAAGTACATCGACATGACCGGTGTGAACGTAAAGGGCGTTATCGTTAACAAAACTCACGACCCGGAGGATTTCCAAAACACTCATCTGAAAACCATCACCGATATGGGCTTAAAAATTCTGGGCATCATCCCCTCCCGACCAGAGCTAACCTGCCTCTCGGTGGAATATCTGTCCAATCGCCTGTTCGCCAAGGTTATTGCCGGCGAGGACGGTCTGAGCAATGTGGTCAACAACATCTTTGTTGGTGCCATGTCCGCCGACGCCGCTCAGCGCAGCCCTAAATTTCACAAGGAGAAAAAGCTGATCATCACCGCCGGCGACCGGGTTGATATGATCCTGACTGCCCTGGACAGTGATACCACATGCATCATCCTCACCAATAACATCCTGCCACCGGCAAATATCATCTCCAAAGCCACCGATCACAGCATTCCTTTGCTTCTTGTCTCGACGGACACATATCAAGTGGCTCAGCAGGTTGACAGCATGGAACCCCTGCTGACGAAAAACGACACCGAAAAGATCGAACTGCTGGGACAATTAATCGCCGATCACGTGGATCTGAAAGAGATCGCCGGCGTTTAATTCGTGCATGAGTCTGATACTGCTGGGGTTTGAGTCGTTAGCGGAAAAAGCTGCCCTGCTGACGCTATGACAAAAAAGGCGACCATCGAGGCCGCCCTTTTTTCTGAATCAGCCTTGATCTTCACCTTCCCTAATCCAGGCCTCCGAAACCCAACATCAGGTGGACGTAGAGACCATCTAAGCCCAGTTCCGGACCACCCAGCACGCTGGTCTCCTCCATCTTCCAATCACCCTTGGAAGGTGTAAACACATAGCCGGCCCGCAGAC
>DAOVRJ010000070.1 GCA_030628225.1 Candidatus Zixiibacteriota bacterium
CAACGCCGGGGAGCACAGCAATTTGCCGGGCGACCATTTCGGCCCGCGAGAAAGTGCGGTGTTCCTCTCCAAGCTCTATCTTCAGCGATGCCGGGAGCGGATTTGTCTCTAACACCTGCAAGGCTTCGTCGCCGAACTGCCGGCAAAAGGCATCCCGTGCCATCTCTTTATCCACGTAGGATACTGCCTTCACGGCAGAGAGAGACTGGATGCTGTCGGCCACAGCAAGAGCGCCCTTCTGATCTACCTCGTCGCCGAGAAATGCCTCGATCTGAACGCGCTCTCGAACTTTAGCCGCCAGCGCATTCATGTTCACGTATGCCAACAGAAACAGACCCATCAGAAACATGAAGACGATCAAAGTGGTCGTGGCGGAGAAGCTGGTCAGCTTGGCTCGCCGTATGGCTGAGAGAGCCTCTTTGAGCGCGTAAAAGGGCATCCCCAATCCTCACGCGATCTGCCCGTTGGCGATCTCGATTCGCCGATAGGGAAGGCCACTGACCAGATTGGTGTCATGGGTGGCCAGCAGGATGGCCGTCCCGAAACGGTTGATTTTAGCAAGCAGATCCAGAACCTCCTGCGAGGCGTCCGGATCAAGATTACCCGTGGGCTCATCGGCTAAAAGCAGGACCGGCTTGTTGACCAGGGCCCGGGCGATGGCCGCTCGCTGTTGCTCACCCCCGGACAGCTGGCTGGGCAGGCATCCGGCTTTGTGGGCCAGCCCCACCAGGGTCAGGGCCGTCATGGCTTTTTTGCTGATCTCTCTTTTTTTGGCCCCGGTGACTCTCAGGGTAAAGGCGATGTTCTCGAAGATGGACCTGTCGCCAAGTAGCTTGCCGCCCTGGAAGACCAGTCCCAGCCTGCGGCGCAGGTAAGGAATGGCTTTGCGGCCCAGGGAGCTCACATCTTCTCCAACCACCCGGATAGTCCCTGCCGTGGGCGACTCCTCCCGGGTGATCAGCCGTATCAGGGTCGTTTTCCCTGCACCGCAGGAACCCACCAGAAGGACGAATTCACCGCGGTTCACCTGCAGGCTCACGTTTTGCAGGGCAGCCCACTTGCGGGCGTAGATCTTTGAGACATCTTTGACTTCGAGGATAGCTTCTTCTGATCTTATGGGAGCTTTTTCATTAAGCTGCAAAGGATATCCTCCCCGCACAGCCGGCCCTTCCAGGGGTCAGGGTTTAGAGGTTAGGGGAAAGAAAAACCACTACGATAATCCCGTAGCTCAAGAATTGGGGAAGGATTGAAGGCTCCCTAACCCCTAACCCCTAACCCCTTTCTCCTCCTCGCCATTCTGACGGCCATCTGTATGGCTTTAATCATGCTCCCCGGATTGGCCCTTCCCTTTCCGGCGATCTCGAAGGCGGTGCCGTGATCGGGCGAGGTCCTGATGATAGGCAGCCCCAGAGTGATATTCACCGCCGAACCGAAACCGCCCATTTTAATGGGGATCAGACCCTGGTCGTGATACATGGCCACGACGACGTCGAATTCACTGCTTGTTGATGGCGCAAACAGGGTGTCGGCGGGGAATGGGCCCTGGACCAGAATGCCCTGGCGGGAGGTTTCCCGAATGGCCGGCGCGATCCGTTTTTGGTCCTCATTCCCGAAAACTCCGCCGTCACCAGCGTGGGGATTCAGAGCGCAAACGGCCACCCGCGGCTGCCGGATGTCAAACAGCTCCCGGAGAGCCGAATGGGCCAGCCGGATGGTGCTCCGTACTAGGGTTGTGGTTATAGCCTCGCTGACCCGTGAGAGGGGAAGGTGGGTGGTGACCAGTACCACCCGCAGGTTCCCGGTGACCAGCATCATGGCGAACCGCTTGGTCCCCGTCAGGTTGGCCAGAAATTCAGTCTGGCCGGGGTATCGGTGGCCGGCCAGATGCAGAGCCTGTTTGCAGATTGGTGCAGTGACCACAGCATCCAGCTTGCCATCCAGAGCCATTTTGGTCGCCGCCATGAGCGACTCGGCCGCCGCCTGCCCCGCTGCTGGAGAGACTTGTCCCGGGCGGATCTTTCTCAGGTCCACCCTGGTGCAATCGACGATGGAGAGTTTTTCTCCGCCTGCCCGATGCAAGACGGCCGTTGATCCGATGATCACGGGATGGCACAGATCGTCGAGTTGACCGCTGGCAAGTGCCTTGACGATCACCTCGGGCCCGATGCCGGCCGGATCTCCCATGGTGATGCCGACGGTTGGCGCGAACATATCCGTCCCCTTTTGGCGGCCCGAATATACGCTAAAAAGGTATCATCCCCGGCAGGAAATGGCAAGCAAAAAAGCGCGGTCCCGAAGGAACAAAAAAGCCAGCGGGGTGCTGGCCTCAAAAGGGTTCCGGTTCCTTTGGCGTCTCGCGCAGAATTGAGTATAGCTCGCGAGCCTGTTCCTTGGAGACATTCCCTCGCGGAAGCCGGAGAATTTCAAACTCTAAGAGGCGGCTGGTGAAGTCGATGATGATTTTCTGGCCCGGAGAAATCTCTCTACCGGCCTTGGCGCGATGTCCCTCCACCCAGACAATTCCCTTATCACAAGCTGCCTTGGCCAGAGATCGTCGTTTGATCAGCCGGCTTTTGGTCAAAAAGAGATCCAAGCGCACGCTCACCTCTACAGGCGAATATCCACGTAAATCTCTTCTCTTAGCGTATTTAGCCACACCATCAGCTCGTCAGAGATCTTCCTTTGCCTGGTTGCCTCCTCCAGAAAATCCCAGTCGTTTTCCATGGTGACGCGCCTTTCGGTCACCCGATCGACGACTTTCAGCAAGTGGTAACCAGAGGAGGTAGGAATGGGCTCGCTGATATTGCCTGTGCTCAAGGTGTCAACCGCCGAGCTGAATTGGGGGTTGAGCTGGTCCATGGAAAACCAGCCCAGGTCCCCGCCCTTCTCCCTGGAGTAGGGGTCCTGAGAGTACTCCTCCACAAGGGCGGAAAAATCCTCGCCTTTCAACGCCCTGTTGCGCAACTCATTAAGCTGATTGATGATCCTCTGTTCATCCTCCTCGGAGGCGGTCATGGAGATAAGAATGTGGCGGACATGCACCTGGTCGCCGAGAAGATCCTCACATTTGATGATGTGATACCCGTACATCGTTTCCACCACGTCGCTGATTTCGCCGGGGGAAAGGACGAAGGCGGCTTGCTCGAACTCGGGAACCATTTCTCCTCGAGAGAAGTTGCCCAGGTCCCCGCCACCCTCGGCGCTGGGGCACTGGGAATAAGTCCGGGCCAGACTGGCGAAATCCTCCCCGGCACGGGCCTTGGCCAACACCTCCGTGGCCTTCTGAAAGGCCATCCGCTTGTTTTCCTCATCCACGGTGACGGTTAGCATCAAATGACTGAGCTGCACCGATCTTCCATGCATAGGCAGGCTATCTCGATAGGTCTCGTAGAAATCCATCACCTCTTTGGTGGAAACGGTTATGTTGGCCATTTTTTGCCGGATGAGCCTCTCCCGAAGAAGCTGGTTACTGATCTGGGGCCGAAAGCGCTTCTTTAAACTCTGCAGAGTAAGCCCCTCGTTGGCCAGTTGCTCCTGGAAAGCCTCTTCTGACCCGAGCTGTTCCTTGATCCGCTGAATTTGGTTATTCAGGGCGCCATCGATTTCCTGGGGATCGATCTGAATGCTATCGCGCCGGGCCTGAACCAGAATTAACTTTTCGTCCACCAGATCCTGCAGGAGGGAAACGCGGAGCTTGTTCAAAGCGTCGACATCATCGGAACTAATCTTCAGCTGCATGCCGGCTAACTGCAGGCGGGTCTCCACCTCCGAGAGCAGGATTATTTCATCTCCAATCACTGCCACGATCCGGTCCGCCATCTGGGCAAGGGCCAGTGAGTTCATGGCCAGGATCATCAGCAAAGAGATCAGCAGAAATTTCGCATATTGTCTCATATAACTTCTTCCTGGGAGAGGGTGGAGCGAAAACACCCCGGCTGAAGAAATTTAAAGATTCTCCTCTTGAGGGACAAATACGCTTTCCGCAGGTGCCAAGCTGGATCTGAGAAGTTCCATGTGTTGATCGATGGAGCTTTGCTCCTTGAGTTCGAGGAGGAACAGATTCAGCTCTTCCAGCTCTTTCTGTGCAGAGAGCTGGTTGTTGATTTCGTCACGGACCAGGTCGAGAGACAGCACCGAGCCAGCTTTTTTTATGTCGGTGACGATGATGAGATGATAGCCGAACTCGGTTTTGATGGGCACCGACAGGTCTCCGGGAGAGGTGGAGAAGGCCACCTTGGCCACCTCCGGAATAACATCCTCCCGGAAAAAAAAGCCCAAGTCGCCGCCCTGTTCTGCAGAGGGATCCACCGAATGCTGGCTAGCTAATCGGGTGAAATCTTCGCCGGCCTCAAGTTCTCTGCGGATTTTCTGGGCCTCTACTAAAGTGGGCACCAGGATCTGTTGGGCCCGAACCTGATCTGCTTTTCTGGTGAAATCATCCACATGGGCCTGATAGTAGTCGCCAATTTCCTGCTCGGTCACCTGGACCCTGTTTTGAAGCTCCTGCTGGATCAGATCGGCGATGAGAATGTTCTTCTCGGCCGCACGAATTTTCTCTTTGATGTGAGTTTCCCGTTGCAGCCCGCGCCGCAGCGCCTCCTGATAAAAAAGCTCTCCGTTAATCCAACGCTCTACGAATTGTATTTTTTGCTCTTGGGTGATGGTGTTCAGATAATACGGGGGGATCTCGGCGTACAGATCCTCCAGAGTGAGTCTGGCGCCGTTGACAGTGGCGATCACCGGCTCTTTTTTTCCACCACATCCTCCCAGGAGAAGACAGGCGATCACCAGGCCAGACCAAAGGTCATTTGTCTTTGGCAACGTAACCGGTCCTTAGGAAAGTTCGGGTATATTAAGCCGCTTCCGCTTCCTTTTTTGGCGTGACCACCGTGGATTCAAGGACATCGGTGAAGATCTCAACACCCTTCTGCTGGCGCATTTCCTCCAACCATATCTTCACCGCGTCTTTCTGCCGTTCCCTCTCGATGACCACTCTGATGTTGTCCTGGAGATCCTCAAGGGGTTTCGCTTGACTGGGTTTCTTGCCCAGCACCTTGATGACCGAATATTTGTTGCTCTCTTTGATGGGTCCGCCCAGTTCACCGATCTTCAGATCGAAGGCCGCATTGGCGATGCTGGGATAATGCTTTCTATCCAGATAGCCCAGGTCTCCGTCTTTCTTGGCCGCCCATTTTCGCATAGATTTTTCCCGGGCTAATTTACCAAAATCGGCGCCTCTGCGTAGCTGTTTGAGGATGTCATTGGCCTCTTCCTCAGTGATTAATTGAATCTCCTGGACCTTGACCTGTTCCGGGATGCTGTAGATATCGATGTGGTCCTGGTAGTAAGCCTGGATGTGCTCATCGGTAATCGTGGTATCTGTGGGTACGCCTTTTTGTTGAAAGACCTGAAGCAGGGCACGGTTTTTCTCAGCATCAATTGTCTCTACCACATCCTTCTTGCGCGAAAAGCCCTTTTTTCGCGCCGCACCCTCTAACAGGTGTCCTGTCAATATGTTTCTGACCAGAGCCTGAAGATCGTCAGTGTCTTTTACGCGAGGACGGTACATAGAGGGAATCTTCTCCATCTCGGCCAGGAAATAGTCCACGGTCCAAGATCCGCCTTGGAAGGTGACCAGGGTCATCTCTTTTTCCTCTTGGGTGAAATCTTCCGCGGACAGCTTTTTGGCTAAAAACTTGTTCAGGACCACCTGAACGACCTCAGGATCCAACTGAATGTTGGCCTTTTCCTTCACCTTGGTCACATATTCCTGACCAAGCCTTTTGCTGTTTGCGCTGGACAGAGTTCTCTCGATCTTAGCTTTTTCCTCGGCGAAATCCTTTGTCTGGACCTGGCGTCGATCCTCTAATTTGATGATATGCCATCCGAACTGGCTTTCCAGCGGCTTGGAAATGGTGCCCACTTGCATGGCGAAGGCCGTATCTTGAAATGGACTGACCATGCGGCCCCAGGAGAAATAGCCCAGGTCGCCACCTTTGTCTTTGGTGCCTCTATCGGTAGATTTTTCCTTGGCCATCTCGGCGAAGTCGGCGCCCTCGGCGAGCTGCTTAGCGATCTCCTGGGCCGTTTCCTCGGTCTCGACGAGGATATGACTTGCTTTTACCTCCCAAGACATTCTTTCGTAGTGTTCTTTCATCTCCTTTTCGGAGGGCGTGCTCTTCTCTAAAATCTCAGTATTGTACAGCGCCTCCAGAAGTGTACGCCGCTCAACATCTTTGATTTTGACCAGAAAATCGGGATCTTTGTCCATGCCGGCCTCAATGGCTCCCATGATCATGAGTTCCTCGTCGATCATGCTGTCTAACAAGGTGCGTTTTTGAGCCAATTCATCCTCGAAAGAGCTAAAAGTTTTGCTTTTGAGCCTGTCCTGGATCTGGCCCACAGAGATGGTCCGCTCTCCCACTCTGGCCACTGCCCGGTTTTCCGGCTTTGCACAGCCGAAGAAAAGGGCGCCGCACACAAAAGCGGTGACGCAAAAAGAGGTCGCACGCATGATGAATCCTCCTTACTTAGGTGAAAAGATTCAAAGCACAGTTTTTCTATAATAACACGCTTTTATATTTTTTGCAAGGCATTTTTTATGAAAGCAAGCCTCTTGCTTTGGTGCCTTTTTGGAATGGAGATGCGGACGGCGAACTTGTCTCCGGAGAGGAATTGAAGGGGAGCTGTCACTCTGTCCAGCATGCCGGAGATCTCCTCTGCTGTAGGAACTCTCTGGGTGCGGTATTCTAGCAACAGCGTGTCGTCCTGGATGGCCACAAGGTCCAGGCCCTTTTGTTTGGCTAAAAGGCCAATGGCCACCGTGTCCAGGAGAGCCTGGACCGACGAGGGCACACGACCGTAGCGGTCCTCCATTTCCAGACGAAGGTCATCCATCTCCTGCTGGGATCTGGTTCGCGACAGCCGCTGACAGAGAGCCACCTTTTGCTCCTCGTCCGGGATGTATTCCTCGGGAATGTAGGTGTCCACCTTGAGGTACAGGCGAGGCTCGGGCAGCTCTTCCACCTCTTCTCCCTTGAGCTCGCACACCGCCTCATCCAGGAGCCGGCAGTACATGTCGAAGCCCACGGAGACGATAAAACCGTGTTGTTGGGAGCCAAGGATATTGCCGGCCCCGCGGATCTCCAGATCTCTCATGGCCAGTTGGAACCCGGAGCCCAGAGCGGTGAACTCCCGGAGGGCGCTTAGCCTCTTGCGAGCTACCTCTGAGAGGGTCCTGAAGGGTGGGGTGAGCAGGTAGGCGTAAGCCAGATGCTGTGAGCGACCGACCCTTCCGCGCAGCTGATACAGTTGAGCCAGGCCGAAGGCGTCGGCGCGATTGATGATGATGGTGTTCACGTTGGGGATGTCCAGCCCGTTCTCGATGATGGTGGTGGCCACCAAACAGTCGTAGTCGCCGCGGAGGAATTTGAGCATGGTGGACTCCAGAACCCGCTCGGGCATCTGCCCGTGGGCGATACCAACCCGAATTTGAGGGACGGCCCTGCGCACAAGCTGGGCCATGGCCTGGATGGACTGAACCCGGTTGTGAACGAAATAGACCTGGCCGCCCCGGTCCGCCTCCCGGAGAATGGCCTCGGCGATGGCCTCTTCATTGAATTCCAGAAACTCTGTTTTGATGGGCTGCCGGTCCCTGGGTGGGGTGTTGATCACAGACATATCCCTGGCCCCCATGAGGGACATGTACAGGGTGCGGGGGATGGGGGTGGCCGTCAGGGTGAGGACGTCCACCATCCGGCGCAGCTGTTTCAGCTTTTCCTTATGGCTCACCCCGAAGCGCTGCTCCTCGTCGATGATCACCAGACCCAGGTCTTTGAAGATCATATCTTTCTGTATGAGCCGGTGCGTGCCCACGACGACGTCGATTTTGCCGGTCTTCAGGTCTTTCAGGATCTCGGCCTGCTCTTTTTTGGTCTTGAAGCGGCTGAGCATGGCCACGTTGACGGGATAATCGGCCAGGCGGTCAGAGAAGGTGGTCAGGTGCTGCTGGGCCAGAATGGTGGTGGGAGTCAGGACAGCCACCTGCTTCCCGTCCATGACCGCCTTGAAGGCGGCGCGGATGGCCACCTCGGTCTTGCCGTAGCCCACATCGCCGCAGATCAGGCGATCCATGGGCGAGGGGTTCTCCATGTCCTTCTTGATGGCCTCGATGGCCGTGATCTGGTCCGGGGTCTCCTCGTAGATGAAGGAGGCCTCCAGCTCTTTCTGCCACACGGTGTCCGCAGAGAAGGCGGACCCTTTTTTGGCCTTCCGCTCGGCATATAGCTGGATCAGCTCCCGGGTCATGTCCCGGATGGCCTTCTTGGTCCTGGCTTTGACCCTCTCCCAGGCGGTGCCCCCTAGGCGGGAGAGGGCTGGAGCCCCCCCATCGCCGCCGATGTATTTCTGGACGCGTTTGAGCTGGTCGATGGGCACGTACAGCCGGTCATCGTCCCGATAGGAGATGACCAGGCAGTCGATCTGCCGGTCGTCCACCCGCAACTGCTGCAGCCGCTCGTACCTGCCGATGCCGTGGTCCACGTGTACCACGAAGTCGCCTGCGGACAGGGCCGAGTAGTGAGAGATGGCCGCACCGCCGCGGAATTTCCAGAAGCGGTGGCGGCGCCGGTAGCGGTTGAAGATCTGGTGGTCGGTGAAGACGGCCAGGCGGACCTCCGGAAGGACGAAGCCGCCGTGCAGGGCGCCCACCCGGATCTGAAGGTTTGCCGGGACATCCTGCAGAAGCTCCTCTAATCTTTGGGCCTGGCCCTCGTTGTCGCAGAGGATGAAGTTGCGATAGCCGTCCCGGGCGTATTCTTTGATTTTCGCGCGCAGCCGATTCAGATCACCGCCCATGGCTTCTGGCTGGCTGGCCCCCACGTCCAGCTCGCCGCCGCCCAGAGGACGGTTGGCAAGCAGGCGAAGCCGCATCAGATCCTGTTGGATGCGGTTCTCGGAGTCATAGATCTCCTCCGGCGGCACGGTCCGTTCCTCCGCCGCGGCACGGGAGAACTCCCTCTCGGCCTCCCGGAGAGCCTCTCCGGCCTCCTGCCAAATTTCATCAGGACCGTCCAGAACCACCAGGGCTTCTGGTGGAAAATAATCCAACAGGCTGGACACTAGCTTTGGAAAGAGAGGCGCGATCCACTGAAGTCCGTGAGCGGAAAGGTCTTCCTCAAAGAGGAAGGGGATCTTTTTGTGGGCAAGCTCTGCGCATGCTTCCCTTAAGTCGGAGATGAGCACCTCGCTCCGGGGGAGGATCACGGCTTCCTTCTGGTGAGCGACGGATCGCTGGGAGAAAATGTCGAACTGGCGGATGGACTCGATCTCATCGCCGAAGAACTCCAGCCGGTAGGGGTTCTCGCAGCCGTGAGGAAAAACATCCACGATGCCGCCGCGCACGCTGAACTGGCCCACCTGCTCCACCAGAGGCGTCCGCTCAAGACCCAGATCGAGGAGCTTGCGGAGCAGGTCATCCCGGGGAGAGGATGAGCCGGCCGTGAGGTGAAGTGTTCTTTTGCGAAGCAGCTCCCGGGGCATGGTTCGCTGCATCAGCGCCCGGATGGTGGTGACCACCATGGGCGTCCTGTCCCGGGCCAGAGCATCGATGGTCTCCAAGCGACTGGCTAATACTTCCACGCTGGGGCGGTTGGACTCGTAGGGCAGTACATCCCACGCCGGAAAGTAGTGGATTTGCCCCAGCATCGCGGTCAGGTCATCCGCCAGTTCCTCCGCCTCTTTCGGCTGAGCGGTGATGACCATGACCGGTTCGCCCAGACCTCGATGCAGAAAGGAGAGAAGCAGCGCCCGGGTCGACCCACTCAGGCCAGTGACCTCCAGCAGGTGTCGGCCGCTGCGGATGCTCTGCAGGATCCGTTTGAATGTGGGCGCCTGCGCGGCGATTTTTTGGATTTCTTCAATGGGCATAATGAAATGATAGGATACGAGGATTCAAGGATTCTAGGATTCAAGGAAAAAACTTTTTCGAAAGCCTGGCGATATGCGCTACTGGGTGCGGTGGAGCCCCTTGAATCCTGGTTTTTGTTTTCGGGAGGGGGAAGTTTCCCCCTATCTCCGGCCGGCGTGGCGCTTCGCGCCACCGGCTCGCTATCGGCGGCTACGCCGCCGATGCCGTTTTCCTTCACGTCAACCGGCCGCTCGCCTCGCTGTCCTCCGCTACCCCCTCTGCGGTACGACTTGCGAGCAGCACTCAGTTGAGGTCTATAGCCGCAGGAACACGACACCCTCTGACTTTTAGGCTGCAACCCAAGGGGTCGAGGATTCAAGGATTCCAGGATTCAAAGAACCCCGACCACAACCCCGGTGAGGCTGCCTGGCTTTCAATTGCCTTTCCCCTCGAATCCTGGACCCCTTGACTCCTTGAATCCTATG
>DAOVRJ010000097.1 GCA_030628225.1 Candidatus Zixiibacteriota bacterium
AAGAGAGTCCACCACTGTGCCCAGAGCACCGCTGCGCCTGGAGGACTGTTTTCCGGTCACCAGCAGAGCTCTTTTGCCCAGGTGCGAGGTTTCCTGGCCCACCCGGCTCACAACACCCTCTCCGAAACAGACCTCCGTTGTCATAAGAAAACGGAAGCTGCGCATTTTCACCTCCCTCATCTTTGAACTTCCCCCACAGGCTCAGTCATAAGATGGGGTGAGCCCTTCTCGGCAAACTGATACAACCTCTCTATCTCCCGGCGGAGAACCCCGGCATCCAGACCTTGGTATCCCAACTCCTGGGCCAGCTCCCCCACCGGCTTTTCACTGCCCAGAGCCCAGAGACGTTTTAAAAACCGGCCGGCCCCGGGATCGGCGAACCAGCAAGAGCCAAATTCCCCGCGCAGGGTTTCCCTGAGCTGCGCTTCTAACAACCAGGCCTCCAGGTAGTTCACCGAGTAGAAATCTTCATTGGCCAGCAGATACCCCATCTCCGCCTGCGGCAAGCTCAGCGGCGTCAGCCGGGCCCGCTCCCACAGATCTCGATATCTCCACCAGGGTTCCTCCTCGCCAGAGTGAAGTGCTCGCTCAAAAAGAAACAGGCTGCAATAATATCTCAAGGAGCTGAGGTCTGACAGCAGCGCCTGCCGCAGATACGATCTGGCCGCCTCAGCAGACATGCCCAGTTTGGTCTCCAGAAAAGTCTCGTCCATAAAAAGGTTTTCCAAAAGAAAAGCAAAGGCCTCGGTGACCCCACTTTCCCCCAGAACCCTGAACTCGTACTCCGGGACCTGCACATGAGCGTAATGTTCGGCATGACCCATCTCGTGGAACAGGCTTTCGTAGTCCTCTGCTCCCCCCATGGGTTTCACCAGCACCCGAATATCGGTGGGAATGGATATCATATAGCAGGCCGGCCTGGGTTCTTTCTCCGGCCGATCCTCCACATCCAGATCAATATTGGGTTGCTGGGTCAGATCGATGCCCATATCCCGGAAGATGTCCTGCAACAGTGGTACCATCCTGTTCCGGGGGAAATATTCATCGAAGCTCTGTCCTCGAAACAGCCGCGGACGGTCGAAAACCCGGACTTCCTGCAAGGGCAATTTCAGCACCCGGTCGGCAGCCTCCCTCAGAAGTTCTCGGTAGATGAGCTCCGTCCGGTATAAGAGCTCTTCGCAGAGCCCGGCCAGCTGGTCGAAATCGGAGCTGCGCATCTGGTCCTGAAACTGAGCGTAGTCCGCATAGCCGAACTCCCGGCAGGTTTCTCTCTGGATCTCCAGTCTCTGGAACAGCAGGGGGTTGAGCTTGGAGACGGTCACATCGCCCCTGGCCCGGTACAGGTCCCGGCGCCACTGGCGGTCGGAGCTGTTGAACAGCTCCCCATCCACGTCGCGAAAGGCAACCAGCTGCCCCCCAACATCCAACTCCTCCTGGGCCTGGATGTCCAGAATCCGGTCATCAAGCTCCTTGCATTTCTGGCCAGCGAACTCCTCGATCAGGTATTGGTAAAGATACTCCAACCGGCGGCGCTCCCGGGGGATCGGCTCCTCGGCCACTTTTCTCTGGACGAAGCGGATCAAACGGGGATCGGTAAACAGACCCTCATAATCCTGATAGATCTCTGCCAGCCGCGAGGAACGGCCGTAGTTATCCGTCTCGTACCAGCTGAGAGTCACCTCCCGGTCAAAAGCCTCGGCCCGGGTGCGGATCTTCTCCAGATCGTATCCCTTTCCGGAGCAGAACAGGGTCAACCCGGCCAGTGCCAGGAAGAGGACAGCTCTAAGGAATCCTCTATCTCTCATAAGAGACCTCTCTTATCCTATTCTCCTGAATGAAGTCCGGTCTTTCGCCCATGGGCCATGGGTCGAAAAATAGCCCACCGGCTGATCCCCAGCACACCCAGGGCGCAGAACGCCCCCAGGATGGCCCCGCCGACGACATCCACAGGATAGTGCACGCCCAGGTAGACGCGGGAGTAAGCCACACCCAGGGGGATTATCAGCAGGTAAAGGCTAAACCTGGTATATTTCACCGCCAACAGCGTCCAGATGGCGAAGATGTTGGCGGCGTGCGATGAGGGAAAGCCGTAGCGCCCTCCGCAGCCGCGCAGCAAACGCACCCCTTCCAGAACATAACCGGGTCGCTGGCGGGAGACCAACGGTTTTAACAGATGACTGCTGATCTGATCGCTGAGCACCAGGATGATCACGGCCAGCAAAACGGTCACCCTGGCCTTTCGACCTCCGAAAATAGCGGCTAAAAGTGCCCCGGCAACCAGAGGCCACCGCCACAGCTTGATATCGCTCAAGATGGGCATGATCAGATCAAAAAATCGGCTCTGCGTGCCATGATTGATGATGAAGAACCAGGCTGTATCCCAGCGGGATATGCACTGGAAAAATTCCACCAAGGCCAGTGTACAGGTGATGACAACACCTCACATCTGCGGTCTCCGGCTAGCGGAGCAAGACCATCTTTCGGGTCCGTCGAAGACTCCCCACCTCCAGCCGACACAGGTATAGACCGCTGGCCACGAGCTTTCCGGCATCATCGCGGCCATCCCAGGTGACCATCCCCCGGCCATCCTCCAGGGGCGGAATGACCAGTTGACGAACCACCTGTCCCAGAAGGTTGTATACCCGCAGAGAGACGTCGGGAAGATCTTCCCGGAGCAAGGAGAAAGGGATATGAGTAGAGCTGTTGAACGGGTTGGGGTAGTTCTGGTCCAACTTGAAGGAGAAAGGAACCTGCTCCGACGGTCCCAACTCGCTCACCGGGGTGGTCTCATCCTGCAGAACGTAGATGATCCCCTCATGCGTGCTGGAGACATAGATGCGCCGTTCCTCTTCCCAGGCGTCGATGCCCTGTGCGCGATCAGCCACCCGCAGCTCTGTCACCACCTGAAAATTAGTGCAATCTATGACGGAGATGTCTTCGCTCCCCCCGTTGAGCACGTAGACTCTACCTATGGACTCCAGCACACAAATGTCGCGAGGCCGCGACCCCACGGGCACCTCCTCTAAAACCTCATTGTCCACCCCATCGATGACCACTACCTTATCCTCATAAGGCGATGTGGCGTATATGAGGTTGGACTCCCGGTCAATACAGATGGCTTGGGTCTTGGTGCCCACCCAGCAAGTATCCACCATTGCCAGGGAGTTCCCGTCGAACACCTGAACGATCTCTTCCTCTGGACAGGTCACGTAAACCCGCCCATCCCCCTGATGCACGGCCAAACCCTCCATTCGCAGGGCCATCTCCACGGAGGTCATGACCGTGTCCGCCACTGCATCCACGATCCACAGATCGCCGGGCTCGAAGGTGGCCACAAAGAGACGATGCGCATCCCGGTAGACGTCCAGACCCCAGGGCAGGTCACCCACGACAATGGAGTCCAGCACGGCGAAGGTCTCGTCGTCCACCACAGAGATAAAATTGCCCCCGGAGTTGGCCACAAAAATCCGGCCGTCATGAGAAACCAGCTCAAAGGGATCGCTGCCCACGATGGCCGTTCCCAGCACCTGCTGATCGTCCAGATCAAGGGCCAGGATCTTATCGCTGGGAGCATCGCTGACGTAGAGCCGCCGCGTGGCCTCATCCACTCTCAGATGGCCGGGCCAGCAGCCCAGAAGCACATCGGCCTCTTTCGTCAAGGTCTCCATATCCAGAATAGAGAGATCGTTGCTCTGACGGTTGGCCACAAATCCCTTTCGAAAGTAGGGGTTCAGATACACGCTGCGCGGATTTTTGCCCACCCGAATGGTGTCCATCACCTCGCTGGTCGAACCATTCACCACCCAGATCTCCTGCCCTTCACTGTCGGTCACGTAGATGCGCTCCTGGTAAGAATCAGCATCGATGCCCCAGGGCTTTCCGCCCACGGAAATATAATCCAAAAGCCCGCCGTTCATCCCATCCACAACCAGCATAGCCCCATCATCGTAACCGGTGGCATATACTTTATCGGTAGCCTCATCGACGCAGATACCCCTGAGCTTTTCGTTCACCGGGGTTGAGCTGTGCAGGCTATTGTAGGATCCATCGATGATGGAGACCGCCTTGCCGGAGTGGCTGGCCACGTAAACGCGATTGGCCATCTTGTTCACACAGATGCCCAGCGGCTCCTCAGGAACGGGGATGTTTCCCACCTGATAGATGTTGTGGCTTTTGGTGTAGCAGACATTGTAAACCGCCACGCAGTCGGCACCGAAGCAAGCCACATACAGATAATCGGTTTCCTCGTTGACGCAGATTCCCCACGGCCCATCGGGCGTGGAGATTGTGTCCCAGATGGTGTTGTACAGGGCATCCAGGACAAACACCCGGCCGTGACCGTAGTCAGTGACAAACACATAGTTGTCCTCGTTATGAACACAGATCCCATAGGGCTGTCCACCGAGGCGGATGACCTCCTGTACCTGGCCGGTGTTCCCATCGATCACCGTCACGTTGCTGCTCTGCTGGTTGGCCACATAGACCATATTATATTCGTCATAGACGCAGACCGAGACCGGATAAAGGGCGTTCCCCTGATGGGGTGCCAGCCGGATGGTATCCACAACGGCAACCTGAGCCCGGGGGAGGGCCGGAAAGAGAATGGTCAGCGCCGTTATGAGGATCAAAAAAAATGTGCGCACTGTATAAACCTTCCGGAAAGAGGTTAATGCAGCAGGACCATCTTTCGGGTGTGCCGGAAAGGACCTGCCTCCACGCGGCAGAAGTAGACGCCACTGCCCACCGATCCGCCCTCCTGGTCCGTTCCATCCCAGATGAGCTGATATTCGCCGGCGCCCAGCTTTCCTTTGAGCAGCGTTTTCACCCTCTGGCCGTGGATGTTGTAGACCTCCGCTCTGGCCGGCACGGGCAGATGACCCCTGTACTGAGGGTTGCAAATGGGGATGGTCAGCAACAGGTGCGTGACGGCGTTGAAGGGGTTCGGGTAGTTCTGGGTCAGGCGAAAAGACAGGGGCCGGGAAGGTGAGTGGCCCGCCGGCTCCTCCGTCTCGCCGCTGAGCACATCGCAGGTGATGCTCACATCGTCCACGTACACTCCCTCGGCCACAACGGTATCATCGTCGCTGTAGAACCGGAAGCGAACCTGCAAAAAGGTCCCCGGCTCCACGTGAGAGAGATCGTAGGTGTCCTGGAACCAGTCGTTGCCGATGAGCACGCTGTCCAGGGCTCCACCGCTGCCCAAAAAGTCCACAACCTGCCAACCCGCGCCGGTGCTGATCTCCACATAGAGGCCATCGGATCCATATGTGGCCAGATCGTACCAATGCCAGAAACTCAGCTTCGTGCCCACCCCTACCACTACCGGCAGGGTGGTCAGAGAGCAGTCCATGCCGGGCAGATAGGTAGATGTCTGCTCCTGCCCGCAATACCAGCTGGTGGAACCCGAGTGGAACCGCTGGCTGTTGAAACTCCAGGACGAATCGGTAGCCCAGTGAGACCAGAAGTGAGATCCTTCCTCCAGGTCGTCGGAGAAACCCACCCGACCGATGGTCAGCAACAGCTCCTGCTGAAAATCGTAGCCGTCGCTGGTGGTCCCGTTGATCTCCAGTATGGCAAAATGGGGCTCGGCACAGGCGGAGTCCACCCGCAGGCGGAAGGTGGCCTGGGCCGTGGACCCGGCAGGCACATCTCCCAGCACAAGCTGGGGCTGAGGCACGTTCAAATAGGCATCCTCCGTCTCCAGTCCAACCACCAGCCCCCTGGCCCGCTCACCACCGGCGTTGACCAGCACGATGGTCAGGTCCAGCTCCTCCCCCGCCTGGGGCACACTGTCTCCGTTGCCGAGTTGGCTGTCGTCCAGCACAAACGATTGAAAGGACAGAACCGGCCTGGCCACCAGAACGCCGATCTCGTCGCTCCAGTCGTGGCCGCTCTGGTCCTGGATGTCCAGGAAAAATCGCAGGGGGTGGCCGTCGGGGCAGTCCTCACCCACAGTGAAATAACACCCAACGCCCGAGGAAACGATCTCGCCGGGAGCGATATCGCCGAAGACGATGGCCGAGTCCTCCACGGCTAAATACTCATCCTGCCAGTCGATGGCGGCCGTCACTCCGCCGGCCATCTCATTCCCCCAGTTCTTCAGGCTGATGTCCAGGCCGATGCGCTCCCCCGGGCTGACCACCCCATCACCGTTGCCGGACATCTCCTGGACCTGCACATCTTGAACGACCAGGTGCGGGCCATCGGAGAAGACCATGATCTGGCCCTCGCAGGGCAGAAAATCCGGCGCGGTCACCGTCAGGGTGAGGGTTTCCGACGAGTCCGCATGTATGGTGAAGCTGGCCTTTCCGTAGATGTCTGTGAGGGACCGCTGATAGACCCCGACATCTCCCGTCAGACACACCAGGGCACCCTCCAGGGGATAGCTATCCTGGGAGACGAACACGACCACCAGGCTGGTGTCGGGCGGAATCTGCCGGGGATACTCCACCATCAGGGTCTGCGGGGTCCTGGTCCACAGGGCCATCTCCGGATCGCCCAGGAGGGTCAGCTGGTACTGGTGCCAGCGGTATACGTTCTCCTGATGCGACCTGGGAACGTAAAAAGCTTTGCTGGTGGCCAGAGCTTCTCCCAGCCGGGTGATCCCCTCCTGGAAAACGACCTTGAAGAACTGCTGGTCGAAGCGATCGGAATAGCCGAAGCAGGGGTTGCCGGGAGAACCCCAGCCATAGCGGGAGTTGCCGATGAAGGCCACTCCTCCCCCGCTGGCGTTGTTCAGAAAATGCTCGGCGACGCAGTCGTAATCGAAGGCCGCCGGCCAGCAGCCGATGGAGTAGAGCATGCCGATGCGGTCTCCATTATGCAGCTTGTCCATGTCAGAGCTGGTCAGGAAGCCATTCCCCACACCCATGCCCGAGTACCAGGCGTGGCCATCGTGATTGATGATGTTCATCCCCTGGTTCATGGCGTTGATAACGCTGTAGAGGTCCTCGTTGCCCAGGCTCATGTAGAGCTTGGTCACCGGGTCGAACCGGGGGGGCAGATACCGCTCGTCGATGAGCTCCTTGCTCTCGCTGGCGTCGGTGTAGGGATCCCACCACAGTATTTCCGCCGCGAACAGGGCCTCCTGCTGGTAATCCAGTAGGGTGGGCTTCTCGTAGGTCAGGACCTTGCTGACGAAGTTCTCCGCCTGCGCCACGGTGCTCACCAGCGCCCGGCCGATGATCACCTCCGGATAGAGGTCCACCTGGTCCTCCACCTCGCCGAAGGTCTCGTCGCCGTCGGCGTTCCAATCGCCGTCCAGGTCGGCGTAGTAGAGGTCACAGGGAATATCGTTGTAGGCGGTCTGAGAGTCCATGGCGTAGGCCAGCCGGTGAGGGATCAACTGGGTGTCCCCGGCCAGCAGCACGTAGATCGTGCCCCAGTTCTGATAGGCATCGGCGATACAGTTGCGCATCCGCTCCTGCCGGCCAACCCCCTCGTACTGGGAGTCGATCCAGTAGGTGGTCACCACCCGGGCGGGCACGCCCTTTTGGGTCT
Organism: Candidatus Zixiibacteriota bacterium; assembly: GCA_030628225.1. Lineage (GTDB taxonomy): Bacteria > SM23-81 > SM23-81 > SM23-81 > SM23-81 > DAOVRJ01. Next base: position 7,501 of record DAOVRJ010000097.1, read on the forward strand.
TCCAGTCGGCCAACTCCTTAAAGGCCTCCTCAAAGGCCAGATCGGTGACGATGACATACTCGGCCAGTCCCTCCCCGCAAACAGCGCCCTGGCCGGCTGGAGGAGCCGGATACCACCGCACCAGATCCTCTCCGTTCAGGACCAGATGCCCGGCGGCCTGGCGCAGGGGATCGTGAGCCCCGGGAGCCCTGGATCGCCGCCGGGCGAATTTCTCCGCTCCGGGCGCCAGGTGCAGGGTGAACTCGACGCGCTCATAGAAACGAATCCTGCCCTCCTGGGGCAGATACTGCAAGGGGTAGATCACTAAGTTGGCCAGGTTGATTTCCGCCATCCTGCCGGCGCCGGTAAACTCCACGACCTGAGCGGGAAACGGGTTATCCCCGCCGTATATCTCCGGCTGCGGCTCCACGAAGGTGATAGCTCCCGGCTTGTTGTGGGTCACAGACAGGATCTGCGGCGGCTGGGCAGGACAGATCAGACGCCGATCCGGTAACAGCCGGCTGGAAGTCTCCACCACCTCCACGCGTTTCACGATGGTGTTTGGGGGAATAACCATCTGCACGGCACGAACCGGTAGCTGGGGCGCCCCCACCTGCCTGATGATGTCGCAGTCGGACAGCCTGGGTATGTCGAAGCCGCCCTTACTTTCCCAGGTCAGTTCATCTGGGTCGAAGGTTATGGCACCGGTGATCACCTGGTCAGCGGAAGTCGTCGTTCCCAGAAAGGTCAACATGACCAGTATCAGGCCCAGTTTGAGGGAGATCTTCATGGGGAACTCCTTTTTCAAATGAGGATATGCAGAGATGCTAAAATAGAGAAATATAGGCCTGGTGTCAATTGAAAAGAGAGCGTTCAAGGAAACCAGGATTCAAGGGGCGGGGGTAATTTTTCAATTTAAAATTTGCACTTTGCAATTTGAAATGAATCTTTTTGAAGGGAGGGCAGGGGATGCGACAAAAAGGAGCATCAGGAGGGGGATGTTTCCCCCTCGCTTCAGCCAGCGTGCCCTGGGGCCACTGTAAGATACCTCCGCCGGGAACTCTCCGTAATAGTGAACGACTCAATTAAAAGGGATACCTGTATACCCTCTGATGTGGCCCCCAATGCAAAATGAAAAATGCAGAGTGT
>DAOVRJ010000236.1 GCA_030628225.1 Candidatus Zixiibacteriota bacterium
AGAAACAGCGCCAAGAGGTGGCCGCCCATCTGCAGGGATGTTCCGACTGCCGGGCTGAGTTGGAATCTCTCCGCAAAGCCGAAGCCCTGAGCCGGCAATTGGCCCAGCCTGAGCCCGATCAGGCCTACTGGCAGGATTTTCTGCCCCGGCTTAAGCAAAAAATCGTCCCCCAAAAGAAGGTGCCGGTCTGGGGCAGGGTCCGCAGAGTTCTGGATAGGTTTTTTGCTCCACCTGTTCCCTGGTTCAGGGTCGCCGGAGCCGTGGCCACCGCCCTGCTGGTTTTCTTCCTCGGGCGTGCCCTGGTCCATCATGAGGCCCGCATGGGCCGGGTCCGCTCCCTCCCCAAAAAGCTGCTCACTGAACAGGCCCACTTGGCCAAAAAGGAAACTGCGCAAGAGAGGCGCGAAAAAGGAACAGTTCGAGAAAGCCAGACCCCCGGAACTTCGCAGATTGTGGCTCCCCTCGACGAAAAAAAACTTGCCATCTCCCCAGAAACGCTAGCTGACAAACAGGTGGAGCCCCTGGAATCCTCTGATCAAGACATCTCCAAAACCTCACGGGCGATGCTGCCTGAAAAGGAGCCGGTAGCAACCCCTCCCCCTCCACCCTCAATAAAGCCGGTCATCACCGCCGACCAGGCGCTCTCAATGGAGGGAGAAATGCTCGCCGAGAAAACCCAGGAGTCTTTTGTTGCCCACCGTGCCGACAAAGAAGCCAAGGCCGGCATAAGCATGGTCACGGCGGCCAGAACCCGGGAACCGGAACGCTGGCGCGAACAAATCAACATCTGGCAGGATTCTATCAAAGCACATCCGCGCAGCGACCGGCTGGCAGAGGTTCACCTGCACCTGGCCGAGAGCTGGTATCATCTGGCCCAGATGACCGGTCGGCGGGAGGATCTTCTTCCGGCCGTGAAGGCACAACGAGCTGCCCTGGATTTCGCCACCGGGGAACCGATCAGAGAGTTACTCAGGGAGCGGATCCACACTCTGGAAGAACAGCTGCAAAAAAAATAGGGAATATTTGCTCGCCTCCGGTGTTAACCTCATTGGAAACCGAGGCCAGGCGACGAAAGTCAAAACGAGAAAGCAAGGCTTTCATCGCCATCAATCTTCTCTCTATCCGAAAGGAGGTGGGCAATATGACCCGCAGAATTCCTTTAATAGCCGCAATCGCCCTGCTGGCTTTCGCGGCCACCGCTCAGGCCGACGGGTTCATCATCCCCATCCCCCCACCTGGCGTTCCCCGAGTACCGCCTCTATCCATCAAATATCACCGCGTGAACGTGACCATCCAGGACCAGGTGGCCACCACCCAGGTGGATCAGGTGTTCATCAGTCACTTCCACCGGGACCTGGAGGGCACTTACATCTTCCCCATCCCCGAGGAAGCCAGCATCTCCAAGTTCTCCATGTACACAGACGGAGAGGAGATCCAGGGCCAGATACTGGACCGAGATCAGGCCCGGCGCATCTACGAACAGATCGTTCGCCGGCAGCAGGATCCGGCTATCCTGGAATACGTGGGGCGCGACATGTTCAAGGCCCGGGTTTACCCCATTCCGGCTCACGGCGAAAAACGCATCGGCCTGGACTACTCCGAAATCCTCAAGCTGGACAATGGGCTATGCTCATACACCTATTCTCTGGACACGGAGAGGTTCTCCGCCCAGCCCATTCAGGATGTCTCGGTGACCATCGACATCCACTCCCGGGCGCCCATCAAGACAGTTTACTCCCCCACCCACAAGATCACCGTGAACAAGTTGAACGATCACCACGCCCGGGTCACCTACGTGGAGGAAAACACCAGGCCCGACCGGGACCTGGTGCTATATTACTCCGTCTCGGAGAAGGAGATGGGCCTGAATCTGCTGGCCTATCAGGATAGCAACGGGGCTGGATTCTTCCTGGCCATGATCTCCCCCCAGGTCCGGCTGGAGGGAAAAGAGATAGCCAAAGATATCTTCTTTCTCCTGGATACCTCCGGCAGCATGAAGGGCAAGAAGCTGAGCCAGGCCAAAGATGCGCTGGCCTTTTGCCTGCGAGGCCTTAACCCTCAAGACCGGTTCAACCTGGTGGCCTTCAGCACTGGCCTGGAGACTTTCTCCGCAGAGCCGCTGACCGCCGGCTCCGGGGAGATCGAGAGAGCTGCGGATTTCCTGCAAGGGTTAAAGGCATCGGGAGGAACGAACATCCACGATGCCCTGCAGGAGGTCCTGAGGCAGATAAACTCCAGCGCGCGGCCTACCATGATCATCTTTCTCACCGATGGTCTGCCCACCGTGGGGCTGACCGACACCGATAAGATTTTAGAGAAGGCTCGAAGAGCTAACGAGAGAAGGGCTCGCATCTTCGTCTTCGGGGTGGGCTACGATGTGAACACCCATTTCCTGGACAGGCTGTCCACGGAAAACGGTGCCGTCTCCGAATACGTGCGGCCGGAGGAGAGCATCGAGGTGAAGGTGTCCCGCTTTTACAGCAAGGTGGCCAACCCGGTCCTCACCCAGCTAAGTCTGCAGTTCGGCCGGATGGAGGCCGCCCAGATCTATCCAAAGGATCTGCCCGACCTGTTCCAGGGCTCGCAGCTCATCGTCCTGGGGCGCTACAAAAGAGACGGGTCGACGTCAATCAGCCTGCAGGGCCGCTCCGGACAGCGAAAGAAGCGCTTCACCTACCAGGTGAGCGTCCGGTCTGAAGAGAGAAACCAGTTCATCCCCCGGCTGTGGGCCTCCCGCAAGATCGGCTACCTGCTGGACCAGATCAGGCTCCACGGCCAGAACCAGGAGCTGGTGGACGAGATCGTCTCCCTGAGCAAACAGTACGGGATCATGACCGAGTACACTTCTTTCCTGGTGGATGCCGAGGTCCATGTGGCCGAGCACGAGCTGGCCGAGCAGGCCGGCAGGTTGATGGCCGATGCCTTTGAGAAAAAATCCGGCGCCGGGGCCGTGAGCAGGTCCATGGATCTGGGCAGCCTTAAAATTCAGGCAACCGCCCCCGGTAACGTCTACCGGGACGCGAGAGGCCGGGTTCAGCAGATCATCGGCGTCAAACGCGCAGGCAACAAGACCTTCTATCTGAAAAAAGATGTCTGGACAGACAACGACTACCACCCGGACCAGAACGTCGTCGAGGTTAAGCGCTTCAGCGATGCCTACTTCCAACTCATCCGCCGCCGGGCCGTTATGGGACGTTATTTAGCCCTGGGCGAACGGGTCATCGTCAGCCTTCCCGGCGGAGCCGTCAGAATAGGCGATGCCGGAAAAGAGAGCTTTACGGATCGGGAGCTGGACGCACTCCTATGACACGATGAGGTACACGGCGAATAGTCGCAGGGGCGAGATCTTCTCGCCCCTGTTTTGTTTAGAGAGTTGTGAGAGTTTGGAGAGTTAAGAGAGTTGGGCGAGTTTGGCGAGTTGAGAGAGTTCTGAAAGGCGGATTCTGGATACTGGATTCTGGATACTGGTTAAGGGCGTGATTCGGGACTCACAAGAGTACACAGTTCAGCCGACTTATCCCATTTTTCATTTTTCATTTTTCAGTTTTCATTTTGCAATTTTCAATGCGCCATTTCCAGAATGGCGGGCACCGGGGCGCTATCGGCGGCTGCGCCGCCGATGCCGTCCTCGCTCTCCCGCTCGGCCGGCCGCGCCCCTCGCCGTCTTCCGCTACCCCCTCTGAAA
>DAOVRJ010000063.1 GCA_030628225.1 Candidatus Zixiibacteriota bacterium
CTGGATAAAACCGATGCAGCCGCGAAGGGCGCCTTGCGAGTGGATGGTCACAAAAACGCCCCTTTCCTGTTTCAAGACCTCTGCAGAAACTTGAAGTGCGCGGGTCTCCGAGCCCCGGACCTGTCCCTCGATGGCTGTTCTGGCGATATGCAGAAGCTGTCTTCTATCCTCCTCGCTCAAACACCATTCACTGCCAGTATCCTGAGGTTCTCCCACCTCGTTCACCTCCATCAATTCTCTCCGCCCAGATGCTCAGCTCACTTCCCCGGTCCGTAGCCCGAGCCGTATGCCCAATCACCTTACCGGAAACAGCGCCCTCATCCTCCGTCACCCTGCTTTGCCGGAGCAAATAGGGCCGCCGCCATGTAGCCAACTACCTGGCCTCGATCTCCCATCACGTCGCCCGAGTTTGCGTAGTTGAGAACCTTGGCTCCCGTGGCCCCAAGTCTCTGTGCTGCCAGCATGGCCGTGATCATGGGACCGCCGCCACAGGCCTCACTTTCCCTGCTCTGCAAACTTTCCTGAAGTCTCAGCGGGTCAAAGGCGTTCACGGCCTCCACGATCGCCCCGTCCATCTCCACCGCCCGATCATAGGGGTGATAATGAGATAAATCGGAGCTGGCCACGATGAGGCTTTTCTCCTCTCCCGGGGAGGAGACGATGGCCTCGGCCAAAATCTGGCACGTGGATTGATCCTGATCGCCCATAATGATGGGCACCAACTGAAATTCGCCCAGCACCCGCTGTAAAAAGGGAAGCTGTACTTCCAGGGAGTGTTCCTGGGAATGGGCATGGGGATAAAAATTTATTCTCTCGCTGCGCCCCAGTATAGCCGCGGCCAACTCGACGTTCACCGGTATCACTCCCAGGGGCGTCTGATAACCTCCCCGGTCGTAGATCGAGGCCCCGATGAAGGAGGCCCGATGGCTGGGTGCGATGACGATAACCGTTTTGAAGGGCTGGCCCCGGACCTGTTGGTAGGCATACGCCGCAACCTGGCCGGAATACACGTATCCGGCGTGGGGAGCGATCAAAGCTATGATCTCTCCGGGAAGCTTTTCTCCCGGGACCTTCTCCAGGAAACCGTCGATCTGACCGGTCAGGACCTGGGGATCGTCGGTGTAAAATTGACCGGCCACCACTGGTCTGCGAATCTCATCCGCAGGAATGGACTTGAGAGAATTCATATCCCCTCTCCCTTTTCCGCCAAGCCGCGATTGGGTTCAGTCTATTCTTCGTGAAAAACCTGGGCGGTAAAAGTGTATATGTGGGTGCCCTCTTCCAGATAGGCGTCCTTGGGAAGGAGGGCCTTGTCCCGGCAGCAATGCTCTAAATATTCCCTCTTAGACCAGCCCATCTCGGTGGCCACCTGGGGCAGAAAGCAGCCGCTACGGCTACCCCGGGTGATCCATATGCCGTGTTTGCCCATCTCGATCTCATCGATGCTGGAGATCTTCTTGATGGGAGACAGAACGGAAATCTCGATCTCAATCTTATCCAGCTCTGCAGAAGAAAGAGGCGGGAAACGGTTGTCCCCAAATGCCGCCGACTGGGCCATCTGGGCCACCGTCTGGCAGAGAGGATCGTCCGTCAGGAAGCGGCCGATACAGCCGCGAAGCTCCCCGTTCTTGTGAAGGGTCACAAAGACCCCTCTCTTCTCGCTCAACCTGGGATAAGAGCTTTCTGGCGGTGTATATTCCTTCCCCTGCAGTCTTTTGGCGATGGCCTGGCGAGCTATTTTTAACAGCTCACCCTGTTCCTGGCGGTTCATCTCCTCGTTTAAGTCGTTAAAGTTCATCCCCTCTCTGGGGATTTCCCCGTTTTCCTGGTAAAAGGACACGGCGCAGTAGCCTACCACACGGTCGCGATCGCCCACAGGTACGTCGCCGGAGTTGGCATATTTGAGAACCTTGACCGCGTCGGCGCCCAGCTCCCTGGCAGCCATCATGACCACCATCACCGCTTGGAGGCCGCAGAGAGTACAGTGCAATCCAGGAATGTTTTCTTTGAGATATCGCCTTTCATGCTCGGCCATGGCCCGAGCATCGAAGTCCTCCATGACCCTCAGCGTCTCCCGGTCCACGCGGCAGGCCTCTGCGTAGGCCGGGTAGTGGGACATGTCCGTGCTGGCAACGATAAGGACCCTTTGCTCTCCTCCGGCCACCTGGACCACGGCCTGCGCTAAGGACTCCAGCTCCTCAAAGGAACAACGCGGGCCTATCAGAATAGGCAGTATGCGAAAGTTCCCCAAAGCCCTCTGCAGAAAGGGCAGCTGTACCTCCAGGGAGTGCTCGGACACGTGGGCCTGGGGCACGTACCGAAGGCTCCCCTTCAGAGACATCAGCTCCCTGGCCATCTCCACGTTTATGGGAACGGTGCCCAGGGGGGTCTCATAGCCTCCCCTGTCGTAAACAGAGACGCCCGGGAAGCTGGCTCGATGACTGGGTCCTATGAGGATCACCGTGTCAAAGGTCTTCCCCTGAACCTGCTTATAAGCATAGGCTGCCACCTGACCCGAGAACACATAACCGGCATGTGGCGCCACCAGGGCAATGAGGCGACCGGGCAGTGATTCCCGGGGCACATTGGCCAGGAACCGATCCACCTGATCAGCCAACATCTTAGGGCTATCCGGGTAGAAGGCGCCGGCGACTACGGGTTTGCGAACGTCCGCGGGAAACTGCGTTTCCTCACTGTTGGTTTTCTGCCGGCATTGACCCACCGCGGTCAGCAGCAGCAGCGTCCAACAGATGATGACAATTCGGTGAATTGAACCTCTTTTCAGCCTATCCTCCCAGTAACCGGAAATATGGCAGAGAAATACCGATAGTTACTTGGATTTCGTCACCTTTTTGGCCTTGGATGCCTTCGTCAATGCGCCTCTAAAAGCCTCCCTGAAAACCTCATCTACCGTCTCCACAAACACAAACTTGAGCTTCTTTTTAACCTCCTGGGGAACCTCCACCAGATCCTTCTCGTTTTTCTTGGGCATGATGACCTCTTCGATCCCTGCCCGATGGGCCGCCAGGGTCTTCTGCTTGACCCCACCGATGGGCAACACCTCGCCGCGGAGGGTGATCTCGCCGGTCATGGACAGCCTCGGCTTGACAGGAGTATCGGTCAACAAAGAGACCAGGGCGGTGGCGATGGTGATACCTGCTGAGGGACCGTCCTTGGGAATGGCGCCTGCGGGAACATGCACGTGAATATCAAGTTTGTTGAAGAAGTTCTCCTCGATGTTCAGTTTTTTGGCGCTGGCGCGAACGTAGCTGAGGGCAGCCTGAGCCGACTCTTTCATCACACTCCCCAGCTGGCCGGTAAGAGTAAAACCCTTCCTGCCCGGCATCTTGGTGGCTTCCACGAACATGATCACGCCCCCCGCCTGAGTCCAGGCCAGAGAAGGCACAACCCCGACTTTCGGCTCATCGGTGGCCATCTCCCTGAAGAACTTCACCGGGCCCAGGTAGTCGATGAGGTTGTCGGCGACGATGGTGATGGAACCCTGCTCTCCCTCAGTCACTCGTTTGGCCACCTTCCGATAAATGGTGGCAATTTCCCGGTCCAGATTCCTCAGGCCAGCCTCAATGGTGTATCTGGAGATAATTTCCCGCAAGGCCTCGTCCTGGAACTGAATCTGGTCCTTGCGCAAACCGTGCTCCTCCCGTTCTCGAGGCACCAGGTATTTCTTGGCGATATGCAGCTTTTCCTCATCGGTGTATCCGGGAAGTTCGATGACCTCCATACGATCCCTCAGCACGCTGGGAATAGGATCCAAAATGTTGGCCGTTGTGATGAACATCACCCGTGAGAGGTCGAAAGGCACTTCCAGATAGTGATCGGAAAAACTGTTGTTCTGCTCGGGATCCAGAACTTCCAGCAGGGCGGCAGCAGGGTCGCCGCGGAAATCCTGGCCGATTTTGTCAATCTCGTCCAACATAAAGATCGGGTTTTTAGAACCTGCCCGGCGAATGCCCTGGACGATTCTCCCGGGGAGGGATCCTACGTATGTACGCCTGTGACCGCGGATTTCGGCTTCATCTCTCATTCCTCCCAGGGAGATGCGGATGAATTTCCGTCCCAGAGCCCGAGCAATGGATCTGCCCAGGGAGGTCTTTCCCACCCCTGGCGGCCCCACGAAGCAGAGGATAGGGCCTTTCATCTCAGATTTGAGCTTTCTCACCGCCAGGTATTCCAGAATTCTCTCCTTGACCTTCTCCAGATCGTAGTGATCTTCGTCAAGAACCTCCTTGGCCGTCGGAATATCCAGGTTGTCCACCGTCTCCTTGCTCCAGGGCAGAGAGACCAGGCAATCCAGGTATGTCCGGGCCACCGTGTACTCGGCGGCAGCGGGAGAAATTCTGGATAGCCGGTCCATCTCCTTTCTGGCGGCCTCCAGGGCCTCGGCCGGCATCCGAGCAGCGGTGATCTTTTTTCTAAACTCCTCGATCTCCTCCGTTCTTTGATCCGTTTCCCCCAGTTCTTTCTGGATGGCCTTGAGCTGTTCTCTGAGAAAATACTCCTTCTGATCCCGGCCCATCTCCGAGGCGGCTCGCCTCTGGATTTGGCTGCCCAGCTCCAGAATGTTGAGCTCCCTGTTCACGTAGGAGGTCAACTTGAGCAGACGTTCCTTGACATCCGCCGTTCCCAGAATATCCTGTTTTTGCTCAACTGGCATATTCAGGTTCGAGGCGATGAGGTCTGCCAGTTTGCTCGGCTCCTCGATGTTCATGGCTGAAACCTGCATTTCGTCTTGTAAATAGGGTGCTAGATCAACTACTTTCCCGAACTGCTGCAGAACATTCCGCACCAGGGCTTCCAGCTCGATGGAGGATTCTGATGTCTCCTTGACCCTCTCCACCTTGGCTATAAAATAGGGTTTTTTCCGAACGAATTTCTTGATCTTGATTCTGGCCACTCCCTGAACCAAGAACCGGACGCTTCCATCGGGAAAACGCAGCATCTTGATTATCTGCCCGGCCGTCCCCACATCATACACATCATCCTTTTGCTCGATCTTCGGGTCCCTCTGCAAAAAAAGCCCCACGATTTTTCCACCGACCAGGGCTTCATCAACGAGCTTGGCATGCTCCTCCTGTGAAATAACCAGAGGAGCGACGATGTACGGGAACACTACGATATTCTTCAGCGGAAGCACGGGCAGCTCCGCAGGAATTCTCGCTTTATGTCCTCGTCCTCCTGCAATATTATGTTTAGCCATCTTTCCCTCGTCCGCGACGAATGGGTGTTTAAACTTCCTCTTCAGGAGTCTACTCTACAAGTATGTCAAGAAATTACGTGCTCTTGGATAATTTCACCTTCAGAAAACCATTCTGGTAGGTGGCCTTGATTCCATGGGTGTTCACATATTCCGGAATGCCAAATTTGCGCAGGAAAGGGCCGCTGTCGATCTCCATACAATGATACGTCATTTTGCCCTCGATGGGAATTCCATCGCGCTCTCCGCTGATAGTCAGCTCATTCGATTTGATGGCGATCTCAAAATCATCCTCGTGCATGCCGGCGATCTCGCAGATGATGATCAATGAGTCGTTGGTCTCATACATATCGATGGGCGGCCGCCACCACCTCTCCAATCCTAACTGGTCAAACAGCAGATTCATTCCCTCCTGAATACGCCGTATTTCCCTGTAAAAATTTGGGATTTCCCCGGAAATCGCCTTTTTAGACAGCCTCACCTTAAGAAAACCATTCTGATAGGTGGTCTTGATCCTCTCGGCGCTCACATACTCCGGAAGGCGAAATCTACGCTCAAAGAAACCATAGTCGATTTCGTAACAGTGATACGTGGTTTTGCTCTCGATGGGAATCTCATTGCGCACACCCCTGATAGTCAGATCGTCATCCTCAACGGCAATCTGAAAACCGGGCATTTTCATGCCGGCGATCTCGCAGACAACAATGAGAGAATTATCCGTTTCATACACATCGATGGCCGGCCACCGGTCAAACAGCAAGTCCCCTCCCTCCCGGAAACGACGCATACTCCATTCGAAACTATTCTCATCTCCCATTAACCCGCGCCTCCTTTTCCTTTACCCGATATCATCGAATCCAAACTCCTCGAGGCAAGATGGAATCGTTCCTCTAAGAACGGGCTTTGAGCTTCGCCAAGATCAACTGGGCCACTCGCTCTCCAGAGAGAAGCATGCCGCCAAAAATCGGCCCCATCCGGGGGGCGCCGAAGGCGGCATTGGCGGCCATCCCGGCCACATACACCCCGGGATAGGCTTCCCGCGTATTCTCTAAGATTGCCCTCTCGCCCAGCTCGGCCCACATGGATCTCTCCCCCTCCACCTTCCCGCTGGGGGTAAGCAGCTTGGGGCCAACCTTTTGCTGGATAATCTGCAGGATTTCCGTGGGATGTCCTGTCGATTCCACCACATACTCTGCCCGTATGGTGAGCGGATCCACGTGGAACCGGGCCAGCTCAGTTGCAGTCCAGTTCAGCACCAGGCCCGTCACCCGCTCTTTCCTGATCATCACGTCCTCTACACTGAGCAGGTTGAAGATCTTGGCCCCTGCCTGGCAGGCCCTGGAACCGATGGTGGTAATAGCCTCCACAGAATCTGCGGTATAATACCCTTCCTGATACGGACGGCAGGATACCCCGAACTCGTCGAAAATCCGTTTTCCCTCCTCCTGGACCACCAGTTCATTGAACATCATCCCACCACCCCACATTCCCCCCCCTATGCTCAGCTGCCTCTCCAGCACCACCACCTTAACATTCTCCTTGGCCAAGTTATAGGCGGCCGTCAAGCCGGCCGGCCCCGCCCCAGCCACGGCCACATCCACCTCCAGGTGGTCCAGAAGCTTGGCGAAGTATCTCTCCACGATGGCCCTGGTAATCACCACATCATCCAACATTTCGCGTTTCTCCGGCATAGTCTGAGCCCTCAAAAATTACTGGGGAATGAGCCGTTACTCTGAGCGAAGGATTATTTGCGCGAGCCCTCTTTGTAAAAAGGCGGTTTCACCACCCGTGCCGGCTCTAACCCGCCTCTGATGAGAACCTCCAGTTCTGTTCCTACACCGGCGTATTTTACGGAGATGTACCCCGTTCCGATGCCTTTGTTCAGGGAGGGTGAGAAGGTCCCGCTGGTCACCTGGCCCTTCTTTTGTCCACCCACACACAGGTCGTAATGCGGGCGCGGGATGGCTCGCTGCTGCATCTCAAAACACACCAGCCGGCGAGATAATCCTCTTTCCTTGAGATCCAACAGGGCCTGCCGTCCGATGAAATCACCCTTGTTCAGCTTGGTGATCCAACCCAGGCCCGACTCCAACGGATTGGTGGTCCTGTCGATGTCCTGGCCGTACAGGGCGTATTTCATCTCCAAACGGAGAGAATCTCTGGCTGCCAGCCCCACGGGCTGCAGTTCAAACTCCTGGCCGGCCTCCAGGACACAATCCCAGATCTGATGGGCGTGCTGTGGGTCGAGATAGAGTTCAAAACCATCTTCGCCCGTGTAACCAGTGCGCGAGATGAGCATGGGACATCCGGACACACGACCCCGGGCGAAGGAGTAGAAGACGATCTCCTCCAGGTCCAGATCTGTTAATTTGGCCAGAACATCCTCGGCCCGAGGACCCTGGATGGCCAAAAGGGCACAGGCATCGCTGCGGTTCAGCACATCAGTCTGACCGTCCCCGTTGTCCAAGAGCCACTGGAAATCCTTATCGATGTTGGCGGCGTTGACCACCAGCATATAGGAATCCTCACATCTATAAACCAACAGATCGTCCACGATGCCCCCATCCGGATAGCACATGGCAGAATACTGGATCTGGCCGATCTGGAGCAGAGAAGCGTCGTTGATGGTCATTTTCTGGACAAAGACCAGGGCCTGGGCACCGCGGATCTCTATTTCCCCCATGTGGGACAGATCGAACATACCCACCGTCGAGCGAACCCGGAGATGCTCGTTCACGATACTGGTGTACTGAATGGGCATGGCAAAGCCGACAAAGTTGACCATACGAGCGCCATGGCGCACGTGCATCTCGTAGAATGGCGTTTTTTGACCCGGCTCTCCAGCCATCCTCACCTCCAGGATAAAAGGGATTCGGCCGCGCACACCGGCGTCAAAAACCCCCGGTGCAGAACTCTCAAGAACTTCAGCTCCTCACCGCTTTCTTATCCCCCTAATTTCTGCAGATTCCTCAACACCACAGCCGAACTTATCGCGGAAACAGCATATAATATATCGACGACAACCGGTCTTCGCAAGGGAAAAGCAGGAAACATCGGGCAATAAGGGGCGATTTCTCCACTGAAGACAAAGATCATGGCAACCCCAACTCACGCTGGAGAAACTGCCCGGTGTACGACCTCTTATCCTGGGCCACTCTCTCCGGCGTCCCCCTGGCCACCACCCGGCCTCCTTCCTGACCACCCTCGGGGCCCAGGTCGATGATGTAGTCGGCCGTCTTGATCACATCCATGTTATGCTCGATGACCAGCACGGTGTTTCCCATGTCCACCAGGCGATTTAGAACGTTGAGCAGCATATTGATATCCTCAAAGTGCAGGCCTGTGGTGGGCTCGTCCAGAATGTAGAGGGTACTACCAGTGCTTCGCTTAGAAAGCTCCGTGGCCAACTTCACCCTCTGGGCCTCTCCGCCGGACAGGGTGGTGGCCTGCTGCCCCAGGTGGATGTATCCCAGACCTACATCGGCCAGGGTCTGCAGCTTGCGCCGAACCGGGGGGATGTTCTCGAAGAAAACCAGGGCCTGGCCTACGGTCATGTCCAGAACTTCGGCGATGCTTTTGCCCTTGTACTTCACCTGCAGGGTTTCCCGGTTGAACCTCTTGCCCTTGCAGACCTCGCATTTCACATACACATCGGGTAAAAAGTGCATCTCGATCTTGATGATGCCGTCGCCGGCGCATGCCTCACACCGTCCGCCCTTGACGTTAAAGCTGAAGCGACCCGGCCGATATCCGCGCACCCTGGATTCGGGAAGCCGGGCATAAAGCTCGCGTATATGGGTGAACAAACCCGTGTAGGTGGCGGGGTTGGAGCGGGGGGTGCGACCGATGGGCGACTGGTCAATGCTCACAACCTTGTCGATCTGCTCCAATCCCTCGATTTTATCGAACTCCCGGGGAACCAGCTTCGAGTTGTAAAATCGTTTGGCTAATGCCCGATAGAGAGTCTCGTTCACCAGGGTGCTTTTGCCCGATCCGGAGACACCGGTCACGCAAGTGAAAACCCCCAGCGGAATATCCACGTTCAGGGATTTGAGATTGTTGCCCCGGGCACCGATGATGCGCAAGCGGCCCCTTTTCCTTGACCGCCGGCGAGAGGGAATGGGAATGGACTTCTCCCCTTTCAAATACAGCCCCGTCAGGGAACGGCTGCATCTCTGAATCTCCTGTGGAGTCCCCTGGGCAATGACCTCTCCGCCGGCCAGGCCGGCGCCCGGACCCAGGTCAATGACGTGATCCGCCGCCAGGATGGTGGCCCGATCGTGCTCCACCACTAAAACGGTATTGCCCAGATCCCGCAGGCGGGTGAGGGTGTCCAGCAACCGGCGGTTGTCTCGCTGATGCAGGCCAATGCTGGGCTCATCCAGAATGTACAGCACCCCTACCAGCTGAGAACCGATCTGGGTAGCCAGCCGAATCCTCTGGGCCTCACCGCCGGCCAGGGTACTGGTCGCCCGATCCAGGGTCAAATAGTCCAGGCCCACGTTCACCAGAAACCCCAATCGCTCCCGTATCTCCTTCAGGATCTGACGGGCTATCTGAAGCTCTTTGGTGCTGAGGTGCAAATTGGCGAAAAAATCCACCGCCTCCCGAACCGATTTTGCGGTCACCTGAGCGATATTCAGGTCCGATATTCTCACCGACAGGCTTTCTTTGCGCAACCTGGCCCCGTGACACTGCCCACAGGGACGGATGCTCATGAACCTCTCTATCCACGCTCGTATGCCGCTGGACTGTGTCTGCCGGTACCGTCTGGTCAGGTTCGGAATGATCCCCTCGAACCCCCCGTAGTGCTCCCAGAGACCCCTTCGGTTGCGCGGCTTGTATCTGAACCGGAACTCCTCCTCCCCAGAGCCGTACAGCAGGACCTGCTGCACCTTGGGTTTCAGCTCGGCAAAGGGAGTTTCCAGACGGAAACGATATCTCTCAGCCACCGCCTGGAGCTGATGGTCAAACCAACGTCCCATGGGCTTACCCCAGGGCATCAATGCTCCCTCACTGATGGGCAAACCCGGGTCCGGCACCACCAGCCGGGGATCAATTTCCATCTTTGAGCCCAGCCCGCCGCACGCCGGACAGGCACCATAGGGACTGTTGAAGGAGAACATCCGCGGGGACAGCTCCTCGTAGCTGATACCGCAATGGACACAGGCGTATTTCTCGCTGAACAGGTGTTCCCCACCCCCGATCACCTGCACGATGATCACTCCCGAGCCTAATTGCAGAGCGGTCTCCACCGAATCTGCCAGACGGCCCCTCACCGTTTCCGAGATCTTGAGCCGGTCCACCACCACCTCTATGCTGTGCTTTTTCCTCTTCTCCAGCCGGAATTCCGTTTCCACATCCTGGACACGCCCATCCACCCGCACGCGAACATAACCCTCCCGGCGGATGCCCTCGAAAACCTCCCGGTACTCCCCTTTTCTGCTCCTGACCAGAGGAGCCAGGATCATCACTTTGCTCTGCAGCGGCAGGGCCATGATGGCGTCCACCATCTGCTGCGGAATCTGCTGAGCGATCTTCCGGTCGCAGCTGGGACAGTAAGGCACACCGATCCGGGCGAAGAGAAGCCGCAGATAATCATAGATCTCCGTCACGGTGCCCACGGTGGACCGGGGGTTTTTGGAGGTGCTTCTCTGCCCGATGGAGATGGCCGGCGACAG
>DAOVRJ010000005.1 GCA_030628225.1 Candidatus Zixiibacteriota bacterium
CCCTGTATATCTTCTATCTCTTTGACCAGCAGGGACAAAAGGCCCGGAGATGAGCCTTCCCCAGAAATGGCCAGATCCCAGGCCTCCCCGGTCAATAGCTTCCCTTTTTTAAGATCTATAGGCAGGTAGCCCTCTCCCCGGAACACACTGTCACCCCGGCGGGCCTGAAACTCCTCCACGGTCAGCCGACCGTCAGCATAAGCTAACTGGGTGCTGATTCTATCAAATGTCACCTGGTCGAAGCTGCCCTCTTCCCAGCAAAAGGAGGCGTTTCCCAGCGGATCCTTTGTGCACCCCTCCAGGGCCACATCCAGGGAGACCGTACCGGAGAGCAGATGCCCGGTGGGCAACAGATGGGAGATAAGCTCCAATTGTACTTCCTGAAGGCGAGCCATTCCCTGGATGCTGGAGCCAGGCCCCATCGTCCCCTGTAATGAGATGGATCCCTCCTCCAGGATCAACTGAGACTCCTCCAGCCGGAGAACACCGTTCCCGTAAAACAGCTCCAGGGGCCGGGAACTGAAGAAGCCACATCCACCATAGTCGCCCCACAGGGTGTCGACCCGGGCCACAACATGCCCTTCTACGAAGTTTACCTGGCCGGCAGCGGCCATTTGTCCCTGGTGACTCTCCAGGCTGAGGGAATCCAGGTATATCTGCTGGCCAGTGAACCGCCCCCGGGCCAGTCCCCGATCGATGATCACACGACCGGCCTCACCGTGGAAAAATCGCAGGGCGAAAAACCCTTCATCGCGAGATATGGCACCCCTCAAGCCGAAACTACCCCTGGCTCCCTTGAGCTCGCCGGCGCCCTGTCGAAGATCACTCAGCTTCAACTGACCGGCCAGGACCGGGTCGGAAAACGGTCCCAGAGCACGGAAACGCGCCTGCAAAGCGCCCGACATCTGCGAGCGATTCAACAGCCGACCCACATCCTCCACCTCAACCTCGGCCCAGGCGTCCAGGTGTTGACCATCATCCAGGGAACCGACCAGAAAGAGATGGGCCCCTTCCAGGTCCAGCTCCAGACCTTGATCCACGGTCCAGAGGCCCCGGTCATAGCGGATCTGCCCCCGGATGTTCTGAAAGGCCCGGCCAGCGACAGCACCGTCTCCCAGATCCACATCGGCGGTGACCTGGAGAGTCTGCAGAGAAAGGTTTTTGCCCGATGTCACAAGCCGGCCAGTTAGCTGAGATGGTGGCCCCCCTCCCGTGATCGCCGAGAGATCCACCTGCCGGAGGGCAAGGTCTGCCCAGAAACCAGGGTCATCCTTGCCTGTCTGCAGATATCCCCACCCCTGCATGATGATGCCCGGACTCCTCAAAGAAAGATGATCCAGTTTGAGCTTGTCCTCTTGCCAGCTAAAATTGGTGCTCAGCTCATGTATATCATATCCGGCAGCCTGGCCCCGGATCTGAATATGTCCTTTGCAACTGATACTGTCCCCCTGAACCCGGGCATTCAGCATCAGATCACCCTCTGGGAATTCCTCCAATCCCAGGGCCAAGGACAACTCGTCCATACAGAGAGAGTCTGCCCAGACGCCCAGGGAACATGAAAAGGCGGGAAATAGCACAAGCCGGCCGGAAATACCCAGCCGGGACTTGCCTGTTTCAGCCTGAAGCCGAGCTAACTGCAACGTGCCCCGGGAAAAGATCAGATCCGTGGCCAGGGCTTTCACAGCCATCTTTCGGCAGGGCACAACAAGTTGGCAACGAACCAACTGTAAATGCAGCTGCTCCTGTTTGGCATGGACCGAGAGCTCCAGATCCAGACTGTCCACCTGAACCCCGGATGAGCTCTCCAGCCGTCCACCGGAAATGGTCAAACGATCCACTTCGAAGGCTGGAATCGCCGGCACGATCTGACCAGCGGTCAATGGTTCCGATACGGCTTTTGCTGAGCTTCCTTTGTCGGGCTGGGGCCAGAGAATGACGGGGTCCTGCAGCAAAACTTCCTGCAGGCGCCACCGTCTTCTGACCAACTGGCGCCAGTCATACTGAAGGTAGACGCCCGACACCTGTACCCGGCCCTGGCCGCCGGCGAACAGAACCTGCACCTCTCTCAAAGAGAGACTCCGGTAAAAATCTCCCCCGATATCGCCGATCTGGATCTCCAGACCAAGAGGACCCTCCAGGAACCAGTCGATGGTCCTGTTAGCCAACCACTCCGGCAGGGGCGTGAATAACAGGGCCAGCAGACCAGCGAGGCAGAGGAAAATCACCCCCAGGAGAGCAAAAGATGTCTTTCGGCTCTTTGGAAACATGATCAGTTAAACTCCCGGCGTGGGAAGATGAGGGAGTGTTATAGACTCCCCCATTTAAATTAGCAGCAGAAAGGAGGAAAGGTCAAGGGGAAAGTAATCTGCAGATCAGCTATCCCAGCAGGCCAGCTGACCGAGCCATCAGCTGACCTGGGAATCTCACCTCACCCCGGACTCCAGGATATTCAACAGACCCAGGTCAGCGTCCAGGGTGGCCTGCACCCCCTGGGGCAGGGTAGCCTTAAACCGTCCGTGGCCGAAACCTAATCCAGACAGAACGGGAACTCCCAGATCTCCCAGGCGATCCCGGAACACTTCCGCCGAGCTGAAAGAATCTGCGAAAGTACTTTTTCCCTCTCTTGGCTCACAGCGAATATACTGGCCCAGGGCAATGCCGGCTACCCTGTCTAGTCTTCCCGACAGCCGCAGTTGGGTGAGATATCGGTCCAGGCGATAGGGTTCCTCATCCACGTCTTCCATAAAAAGAATGGCTCCCTCCAAATCGGGCTCAAAGAGTGTACCCAACAGAGAGACCAGGACCGACAGACATCCGCCCATCAGAGTACCGGTGGCCACGCCGGGACAGATGGCCACCGCCTCCTCTCCCTCCGGGGGAGCCCCGATGGGCGCCGGAGGGCGAGGTTGGGTCAGGACAGACAGCATTCGCTCTCGATTGTCCTGTGCAAAATCACCGGCCATCTCCGTGGTCACCATTGGCCCGTAAAAGGTCACCAGTCCGATCTTTCTCAGGATAGCTATCTCCAGAACGGTGATGTCACTATAGCCCATGAGGATTTTAGGGTTTTTCTTCAGGGTCTCAAAATCCAGCCAGGGCAACAACCTGCTGGCGCCGTATCCGCCGCGGACACAGAAGATGGCCTCCACGGTCCTATCGGCGAACATCTCGTTCAGGTCCGCCGCCCGGGCCTCATCGTCTCCGGCCAAATAGCCGTGGCTGTTCAGCAAATAACGGCCCGGCCGCACACGGAAACCCAACTCCTCCAGGGCTCGCTGACCCCGGCGCAGGGAGCCGGAGTTGACCGGACGGCTGGCCGGGGCCACCAATCCAATCAGGGCACCGGGCTTCAGTCTGCGGGGCTTGATCATGAACGCTCCTGTGGGCCGTCGAAATATGACCTGGTCTGGCCAGCTCCCTGGAAAAGGATCCTCATAGCCATCTCCGCCTGGAATAAAGCTCCCCAGAAAAAAGAGACGGGGAGCCCTCCGGCCACCCCGTCTGTCGTTGGCAATCGTTGAGCAACTTCACTTCTCCAGTGCCCTCTGGTACAGCTGACGGTATTTCTGTGCCGATCGTCCCCAGGAAAAATCGGCCTCCATGGCCCGGCCCACCAGTTTTTGCCACCGGCTCCCGTCCGCATAGGCCCGCACAGCTCTCCCGATGGCGGCCAGCATCCGATCTGCTCGATATTCTTCGAAGACAAACCCGTTGCCGCTCTCGGGATCCTGATCCACATCCCGGATCGTATCGGCCAATCCGCCGGTGGCCCTGACGATAGGGATGGTCCCGTATCGCAAACTGTACATCTGGTTCAGTCCGCAGGGCTCGTAGCGGGAGGGCATCAAAAACATGTCCGCCCCGGCCTCGATCAAATGGGCCAGACTGTTGTCAAAAGCCAGAGCCAGACCTATCTTTTCGGGGTACCTCTTCTGTAACGCTTGAAGTTTGCGATGGTACTCTATTTGTCCTGTGCCCAGGATTACCAGCTGGAGGTCCAGGGCCAGGATCTCCTCTGAGACCTGGAGGATCAGATCGAAACCCTTCTGATCGGCCAGGCGGGATATCATTCCAATGAGCGGATGCTGTTTTCGCAACCACGGCAGATCAAAAGCTTTAAGCAGGGCCACCTTGTTCTTGCGCTTTCCGGACAGGTCCCCCCTGCCGTAGCGCTGAGCAATAAGCTGGTCTTTTTCGGGGTTCCATTGGGTGTAATCCACCCCATTGAGGATTCCGTACAGGTCGGCGCTTCGGCTCCTGAGCACACCCTCCAGGCCCACTCCAAATTCGGCACTTTGCTGGATCTCCTGGGCATATCGCTCGCTGACGGTGTTGATCACATCGGCAAAGACCAGGCCGGCCTTCATGTAATTGAGCTCACCGAAGAACTCCATAGCCTCCATGGGATTGGCCAGCCGTTGGGGAAGGCCGATCTTGGAGATGATCTCCCGGGGAAATCGCCCCTGGTAGGCCAGGTTATGGATGCTATAGACCGTTTTAACCCCCGCTAAAACGGGGTCGTGGTCAAAGACCGTGCGCAGATAGACGGGGATGAGACCGCAGTGAAAATCGTTGCTGTGAATTAGATCCGGCCTCCAGCCGTCCTTTCTGATCCACTCCAGGAGAGCCAGATTAAAAAAGGCGAACCGGAGAGCGTTATCGGCATAGCTCTGGCCGGTCTTAGTATCCGCGTACACGCCGTGGCGATGGAAAAACCGCTGGTTTTCCAGAAAGTATATCTCCACCTCGCTGGCCGGCAAAAAAGCTCGCCAGAGGGTAACCGTCTCTGTTTCCTCTCCCATGGAAACGGATATGGGTCCGCAGACCTCCTGCAGGTTGAATTGCTCCCGGGATACCGACCCATAAAGGGGCATGACCACTCGCACATCCAATCCCAGGTGTTCAAGAGCCTTGGGCAATGCGCCGGCGACATCGGCCAACCCGCCGACCTTGGCATAGGGAACCACCTCAGCAGCGGCGAAAAGCACCTTTATCTGCTCCGCCATAGACGCTCCTTTACGCTTCTTGCCCCGAAGAGCCCGGCTCCTCCAGCAGATACTTAACCGCCTGTTCCGGGGGCATGGGATTAATGTAAAAACCGGTGCCCCATTCGAAACCGGCCACCTGGGTCAACTTGGGCATTATCTCGATGTGCCAGTGATATTCCTGGGAATAGTCATCCTTAAAGGGAGCTGTGTGCACGATATAGTTGTATGGAGGACCTTTGAGGGTTTTCTTCAGCCGTCCCAGGATTTCCTTCATTATGGCGGCCAACTGGCTGTACTCGTGCTTGTGGGCCTCCTCGAAGTGCGCCTCATGTATTTTGGGGATGATCCACATCTCGAAGGGAAATCGGGAGGCAAAGGGCGCGATGGCCACGAAATCTTCATTCTCGCCGATGATCCTGATGCGATCTCTGAGCTCCTGAGCAACGATATCGCAGAAAACACAGCGCTCTTTGTACTCGTAATATTCGCTGGCTCCAGCCAGCTCCTCCATCACCCGCTTGGGAACAATCGGGGTGGCGATCAGCTGGCTGTGGCTGTGAATCAGAGAGGCACCGGCGGCTCGGCCCTGATTTTTAAAGATCAGGACATATTTAAATCGTGGGTCTTTCTTCAGATCCAGGATACGATCACGATAGGCCCAGAGGATATCCTCGATCTGCTTCTGTTCCAAATCGGCCAATGTCCTCTCGTGGTCGGGAGTCTCGATGATCACCTCATGCGCCCCTATCCCGTTCATCTTGTCGAACATCCCCTGTCCCTGCCTGTTGAGTTTCCCCTCTATGCGCAGCGCCGGGAATTTATTGGACACTACCCGCAAGCTCCATCCGGGCTGGTCCGGCAAAGTTCCCGGCTTACGATAGGCCATGATCTCCGGTGGGGTCTTGTCCTCATTCCCCGGACAGAAAGGACATAGTTTCGTCTTCAGCGGTTTCTCGTCAAGAGAGACGAAATCGTCGGGCCGTTTGCTTCTCTCGGTGGCGATGATCACCCAGCGCCCAATGACCGGGTCCTTTCTCAGCTCTGGCATCCCGGGTTACCTCCCATTTCAACTGTTAGATTCTCCCCGGCCTCACCGGCAAACGGTGTCCGGTTAGCTCAGCTCTTACCAGAACGGCAAGTATCTCAGCGGATTAACGGCCCGGCCATTCTTGCGCACCTCGAAATGAAGATGCGGCCCCGTGGACTGGCCCGTGTTGCCCACCGAGGCGATCACCTGTCCCTTCTTGACGTATTGGTTTTTCCTCACCAGAATTTTACAGCAGTGGCCATAGACGGTCCGAAATCCCATGTCGTGTCTGAGAACCACTACCTTACCAAACCCTCCATTCCAGCCACAGCTAACCACCTTCCCGCTTCTGGCTGCTCTGATGGGGGTGCCGTAGCCGGCAGTGAGGTCGATGCCTGAATGCCACTGCCGACGGCGAAGAATGGGATGAAACCGATAGCCAAACCCGGAGCTGATCCGGCCGAACCTGACCAGGGGCCAGATAAAGGTGCCCCGATCCAGGGGTCTTCCTCCCGGAACGAACACCTCCTGGTCCGGAATCAGCCTGACATCATGGCTCAGATGGTTGGCCCTGGCCACAGTAGCCAGAGGCACTCTGTACTTATCGGCGATCTCCCCCAGGGATCTCTCCTTTTTCACCGTAACCAGGATGCCCTTCTGCGAGAGCACCACAATATGGTCTCCAGGGTAGATATAGCCTCCGTCAAGAGATTCATTGGCCCCGAAGAGGGTGGGCACATCCACTCCGTAACGGCGGGCGATATCCCATAGATTTTCCCCGACCTGGACGGTGTGTATGCTTTTGGCCAGAGGAGGCCAGTCCATTTCTCTTAAGACCCGCCCAGAAGCTTTGATGCGCGGCAAACATAGATCCAATAGATCGGATCCATGCCGGGCCGGGGTGGGAATACGCAGCTGCTGGCCAGGTCTCAATTGACGGGCATAGCTAAAACCGTTGGCTCTGACGATCTCCTCCACATGAATGCCGTAATCGCTGGCCAGGGTCCACAGATCATCGCCGTCTTCCACTATATGGACGCTGGCCTCTCCTCCCCAAGATGTCTCCCTCACCTTGCTGGCCGCAGGGATGCCCGCGCTGACCCCCTCACCACCACCAACTGCCTGCCAGGAGAACAAGCTCCCGGATCCACCGCCTTGTGAGCTCCCAACCATTACAGCGCTGCCCACGGAAAATAGTCCCAGACAAGCCATGAGCAGACATAGGGGCAAAGCGTCCTGGATCTGTCCCTCATCACGCCTGCCGGGGGCGGAAAGGGATCGGGATATCAATCTCACAACAGCTCTGCGCATCGGTTTCATCTTCATGGGGAACAATGTGAACTATCACCTCCTCGACCATCTGGGCGAGGGTCCTGCCCCACTCCCCTTGCCACACAGTCTGGAGAGAAACGCTCTTCTCTGGCCAGGGCTCGATGGGCGATATCCCCTCGAAAATACGCCCCGGGGAAGGAAATCCTCTCCACCGCCCGATACACCCGACTGACCGCCTCCTGCACATTGGCCCCCATGGCCGTCACTCCCAACACCCGACCACCATCGGTCAATATCTGCGCATCCTGCATCCTGGTTCCGGCGTGAAAGACCATCACATCCTCCGCAAAAGGGCCACCGAGCCCCTGGATGGCAAATCCTCGCTGATACTGGCCAGGATATCCAGCCGAGGCCATCACCACGCAAACGGCGGCAGCTGAGGACCAGCGAACCTGTCGCCCTGGCAAAGTTCCGTCGCAGACGGCCAACAACAGCTCTAAGAAGTCATGTTCTAATAGAGGCAGGATGACCTGTGTTTCTGGATCTCCAAATCGACAGTTAAACTCCACTACCCGGGGACCCGCCTTTGTCATCATCAGACCGGCGTAGAGCACACCTTGAAAAGGATACCCCTCCCGCGCCATCCCGCACACGGCCGGTCTGAGAATACGATCTTCGACCTCGGCCATCACGTCCTCGGTGATAACCGGGGCCGGCGCGTAAGCTCCCATTCCCCCGGTGTTCGGCCCTCGATCTCCCTCGTAGATGCGCTTGTGGTCCTGTGCGGAAATCATGGTCAGATAATTCTCTCCATCCACCAAGGCCAGAATCGAGGCCTCCTCCCCCTCCATAAACTCCTCCACCACCACCCTCTCTCCGGCACTGCCAAAGGCCCGTTCTTCCATAATCTGGCGAATGGCCGCCTGGGCATCGGCCACGGTTTCGGCCACAATAGAGCCCTTTCCAGCAGCCAGGCCATCGGTCTTGACCACCACGGGCGCACCGTGGCGTTGAACATACCGGCAAGCCTCATCTGACGAGGTAAATACGCTATAATCAGCGGTGGGGATCTGGTGACGGACCATGAAGTCCTTGGCGAAAACCTTGCTGGTCTCCAGAAGAGCTGCCTCCCGGCTGGGCCCGAAGATGGTCAATTTCGCCTCCCGGAACTTATCTACTATGCCCTGCTCCAGGGGCAATTCCGGCCCCACCACAGTGAGATCAATCCTCTTCTGCCGGGCAAAGGCCAGAAGGCCATCGACGTCCATCGCCGGGATGGGCAGGCACTGGGCCAGCTCACTGATGCCGGCGTTGCCAGGCGCCGCATAAATCTGGGGAGCCATAGGGCTCTGGGCAATTTTCCACACTAAAGTGTGTTCTCTCCCACCACCGCCAACCACCAGAATTTTCACCGGTCACACGCCTCCTCGACCGACCTTCTTAAATTGAGAACCAAAAAAACTGCTTTCAAAGTAACGGCATCCATAGAGGAAATGCAACACTTTTCTTGGGCAAAGCCGGCAAATCTCGACCGTTCCGGTCCCCTTTGCCAAGCCCCGACCGGACTCAGCCATCAGCCGCCACAGGCACCAGGCATAGGAAACGCAGGGGCTCATCGCCCACGTTTATGAACTGATGCTCCTTTTGGCCGGGGACAAAAACAGCCGATCCGGCCGACAATGACATCTTCCCCCAGGATCCACTCACAGATCCCTGACCGTCGAGGATGAAAACCTCGTGCTCGTGAGCATGGCGATGCAACGGCGTGTACCCTCCGGGCACCACCTCAAAAAGGCGCATGGCAAAGGTTGGAGCGTCGTCCTCTTTGCCGATCAGACGTCTGATGGAGACACCTTTGGCTCCCGGGATCTGCACAGTTGTCCGGGCGATCTTCTCGCTTTCCTTCACTTTGATCATAGTAATTTAGCTCCTGGCAGCGGTTTAAATTTTCATCAATGTCCCCCGGGCATCGGCCAGCAGCGTCCCATCGGCCGATTGAACCTGGGCGTACATATCCAGTGTTCGGCGAGTCTCCCTGATCAGTTGAGCCGTGAAGATAAGCTCCTGCCCAACCAGCGCCGGTCTCTTGAAAGTCACCTGCATTCTGGCCGTGACCACCTTCAGACCCAACCTATAGGGAAGCTTGACCATCACCTCATCCAGTATGGTGGCCAGAATGCCCCCGTGAACGACGTTGGCATAACCCTGATGTTCTTTGCCAGGCGTGAATTTCGTCTGCAGAGCCCCATCGTCCTTCAGTAAAAAATCCAGCTTCAAACCGATGGGATTTTGAGGACCACAGGCAAAGCACATCCCGTCATCGTGAAATTCCATGGTTGCTCCCCCAGTCATCCGGCCATCCATTCTTCTCCCCAACACAGCAGAATCCTGGCCAGCAGAGCTTCCACCAGCTGACAGCGATACCAGGCCGATCCGCGCACGTCATCGATGGGCCGACACTGCTGCGCCACAGAGGCGGTTGCCTGGGCGATGAGATCCTCACCGAGAGCCTCTCCAGTCAATATTTCCTCCACCCTGGTGGCCCTGACCACCGTGGGACTCACAGATCCCAGGGCGATCCTGACCCGAGCGAAACGACCTTTCTCCTGAACAGCCGCCACGGCCACAGAGGCCACGGCGATGGACAGGGCCTGTCGAGAGCCAAATTTCTCATACTGAGAGCGAGAGCCAGGGGCTCTGTGGGGAAATCTCACCCCGGTGATCAGCTCCTTCGGACGCAAGGCCGTCCGGGAGGGACCCTCCATGAGAGACTCAACCGGCAGCCAGTGAGAACCGTTCAGGGACCTGAGCTCAACCTCGGCCTCCAGAACTACCAGAGGGGGCACTGTATCGGCCGCCGGCGAGGCGTTGGCGATATTACCGCCGATGGTGCCCCGATGGCGGATCTGCGGAGAGCCCACCTTTGATGCCCCCTGCGCCAGGGCCAGCCCGTGCTCCCGGATCAGGGCAGAATGGGCCAGGTCCCAGTGAGTGGTCAGGGGGCCAATCCACACGTATTTGCCCTCCATTCGTATTCCACGCAACTCATGGAGGCCAGCCACATCCAGCACCAGACCGGGCCGAAGTCCTCTCTCCTTCATCTGGACCAGCAGATCTGTTCCACCGGCCAGGACCTTAACCCCCCCGGCCCCTTCGTCCAAAAGTTGCAGGGTCTCCTCCACAGATTCGGGAGCCAGGTAGCGGAAGACATCCATCACGTCAGCATCTCCATCTCGACGATTTTGGGCGGAACGGTCCCTATGCTGAGCAATTTTTGGTGAAATTCCCTGAGGTCGAATGCCTCTCCCCTCAGGGTCCGGTATTGATTTCGGATCTGCAAAATCTCCAGCTTGCCTATCAGGTGGTCGTAGGTGTGGATTCCCTGAAAGGTAGCATCCACGGGCCGGGCTTTATGTTCCGACCGAAAGAACTCCTCGACAAAGCGGTCCAGCTCCTGTTCGGCGTTCATATCTCTGTTTCCCACCTGGCTTTTTTGACTGTACAAAAATGTCTCGAAGACCACTTATTCATGGGTCCCCGGCATCATGACCGGGATCTTCTTCCCCAAAGATTACCTCCCGGACATCCCCAGGCCTGTCTATGTCCGCCAACACCCCCGGGACGGATACCTCTACCTCTAATACGTCTCCGGCATGGCCACGCAAAATATCCCGTCCCCCCACATCTCCTTTCAGCGCCCGAAGCTCCGGCCAGTATCTCCGGCCGATGATCACTGGATGGCCCCTTCGCCCACCATATGTGGGCACCACTATCTGATAATCTCCCCGGGAATACTCGCTTAAAAGCCGGTCGATGACCTGCGCAGGAATGTAAGGCTGATCCCCCAGAGCAATGAGCACAGCTTGAGCACGGGGATGAACGGCGGATAGACCTCGACGTATGGAACTGCTCATCCCCCGGGCATAGTCGGGGTTGACGATGATCTTGCAGCCCGTTCCCTTTAGGCTGGGGGCGACCGCCTGAGCCCCATGACCCAGAACCACCACTATTTCGTCCACCCGTGAGGCGCGCAGGTTGGCCAGGACGTGCTGCAGAATGGTCTTGTGGCCCAGCTTCACCAAGGGCTTGGGCCGACCCATTCTGCGGGAGGCTCCCGCTGCCAGAACCACAGCCGATATCATCTCACGTATATGGGTAGAAGATGAAGAATAACAGCGACAGGATTCCCAGGATCCACATGCCCGGGTGCACCTCCCGGGTTCGCCCGGAGACGATCTTGAAGAAAGGATACAGCACGAAACCGGCGGTCATACCCACCCCGATATTGAAGGTGAAGCTCATCAGCACCACCGTCATGAAGGCCGGGATCAGCTCGGTGTAGTCATCGAACTTGATACGAGTGATGGGGCTGAGCATCAACAGACCGACCATGATGAGGGCTGGGCCGTAAGCCATAGCAGGAACGGCTGTGAAAAAGGGCGTGAAGAACAGAGCCAGCAGAAATAGAAGAGCCGTGACCACCGCCGTCAGGCCTGTTCTGCCTCCCTCCTCTATGCCGGTGGCCGACTCGATGTAGGTCCCGGTGGTGGTAGTGCCCAGCAGGGCACCGAGAACAGTGGCCAGGGCATCGGCCAGCATGGGTTTCTCCACCTCCGGAAGGTTCCCCTCCTCATCCAGGAATCCGGCTCTGGCCGAGACGCCGATGAGCGTGCCCATGGTGTCCACGAAATCCATGACGAAGACGGTGAGGATGATGGAGAAAAATCCCCAGGTGAGGGCACCCAGGATGTCCAGCTTGAGGAAGATGGGTCCCAGGCTGGGGGGCATGCTCACCAGACTGGCGGGCGCCTTGGCCACGCCTAAAATGAAGGCCAACACGGTGGTGACCACCATGCTCAACAGCAGCGCACCCTTGACCCGCTTGACCATCATCACGCCCATGAGCAGGAAACAAAATATGGCCAGCAGTACTGGCGTGCTGGTGATCTGTCCGATCCTCACTGGAGCACCCAGTGAGCCCAGAGTTACCAGACCTGTCTCGTTGAGGCCGATGAAGGCCAGAAAGAGGCCGATGCCCGCGGCGAAGCTGAACTTCAATCCCTGGGGAATCGAGTTGGCCAGCCAGGACCGCAGACGAAAGATGGTCAGCAGGGTGAACAGGACTCCCCCGATAAAGATGGCCCCCAGGGCCGTCTGCCAGCTGTAGCCCAGGATCTTCACCACGGTGAAGGCCACAAAAGCGTTCTCTCCCATATACGGTGCGATGGCGAAGGGCCGATTGGCGTAAAACCCCATGATCAACGTGCCAAAGGCGGCTGACAGGATGGTAGCCACCATGGAGGGACCCCGGGGAATACCGGCCGCCTCCAGGATGGCGGGGTTGACGACGATGATGTAGGCCATGGTGATGAATGTGGTAAGGCCGCCGAGGACCTCCCTTTTCACGGTGGTGCCATGCTCTTGTAACCCGAAAAGTTTCCCGGACATGCCCACCTCCCTGTTTGAAGGATAGCCTGTCACTTACGCGGTTTGTTCCCTTCACCGGCCCGCCGAATAGCCCTGAGGATGGCCGAGTAGCCGGTACAGCGGCAGAGGTGGCCGGAGATGGCCTCTTTGATCTGGCCCTCATCTGGGTGAGGAAGGCGATCCAGCAGGGCTCTGGCCGAGAGAACCATCCCCGGAGTGCAGAAACCACACTGTACCGCTCCCTCATCGATGAAGGCCTGCTGGACTGGGTCCAGCTCCCCGTCCTGCTCCAGCCCCTCGATGGTCACGATCCGGTGACCCTGGGCCTGGACGGCCAGGATCAGGCAGGAGTTGACCGGCTGGCCATCCATCAATACCGTGCAGGCTCCGCACTGCCCTTTGCCACACCCTTCCTTGGTGCCCGTTAAACCAAGATGGTCCCGAATTAGCTGCAGAAGGGTGGTCTGGGGCGCCACCACCACCCGGTATGGTCGATCGTTGACCACCAGCTGGACGATCAATTCCGGCGAGTCTTCTTTCACTTCGCCCTCCGAATCTCGCGGACCACCGCTGCCATCGTCGGCTCTATATGGGTGGGCTGCGCAGCAGCCTTCAGCGCGGCCTGCACATCTTTGAGGCCACTGCCGGTAATCACTACCACCACTCGCTCATCCACCCCCACCCTATCCTGGGAAAGGGCCTTGAGCAAACCGGCGAATCCGGTCACCCCCGCCGGTTCCCCGAAAACTCCGGTTTTTCGGGCCAGAATGCCCATGGCCTCTAGGATCTGCCCATCGTCGACGGCCACCATGAAACCTCTGGAATCCCGCACGGCCCTCAGGGCCTTCAGGGCATCACGGGGATGGCCCACGGCTATGCTGTCGGCTATGGTCCGCGGAAGAACCGTCTGCACTGGCTGGCCCGTTTCAAAAGCTCGCCTGATAGGCTGACAGCCCTCTGCCTGGACTCCCACCAATCGGGGCATCTTGTCTATAAATCCCAGCTGCAGGAGGTCGTGAAAACCCTTCCACAATCCCCCGATGATACAGCCATCCCCCACCGAGACGAAAACTGTGTCCGGAGCCCTCCACCCTAATTGCTCGCAGATCTCCAGGGCAGCCGTCTTCTTTCCCTCGGAAAGATAGGGGTTATAGGCGGTGTTGCGGCTGTACCAGCCGAACTGGCTGCTCGCTTCCAGGCACAGGTCAAAGGCCTGATCATAGGTGCCTTGAACCAAAAAAACTTGCGCCCCGTAAGTCAGCAGCTGAGCCACCTTAGCTTGGGGGGCATTATGGGGAACGAAGATGATACTGCGCAACCCAACGCTGGCGCTGATGCCGGCCAGAGAGGAGGCAGCATTTCCCGTGGATGCGCAGGTGATGACCTGATGGCCCAGTTCCATGGCCTTGGCCACGCCGACGGCGCTGGCCCGGTCCTTGAAAGATGCGGTGGGATTGCGGCCATCATCCTTGAAGTACAGATGGGGGCAGCCCAATTCCTGGCCCAACTTCTCGGCCTTGTACAGGGGAGTCCAGCCCACCTTCAGGGGCGGGCGGGGAGCCTGGCGAAGCACCGGCAGCAGGTCCAGATAGCGCCAGATAGACATGTCCCGGTTGGCCGAGAGCCGCTCCTTGGTCAATCGCCGGGCGATGAGCGGGTAATCGTAGACCACATCCAGTATTCCCTCCACCCCACAGGAGGGGCAGACATACAAAACCTTCCGCGGATCGTGATCTTTCCCGCAAATCATGCAGCGCAAACAGGATACTTGATCCATGACCTCCTCGTGTCCCCGGCGTCAGCGGGCCGTGATCCTGGTTCCAGCCTTTCCCCTGATGGCCTCCACTATCCGCTCCGGTGAGGTAATAATCACCTGACCACCGCCCTTCTGGAGAAACTGAATGGCGGCCTTGATCTTGGGCTCCATGCTTCCCGGAGCGAATTGATCCTCTTTCAAAAATGCCTCGGCCTCCCGGATGGTCATGTGGGAAATGATTTTCTGGTCGGGCCGGCCGAAATTCACATATACATGATCCACGGAGGTGGAGATGAGCAATAACTCTGCTCCTATTGCGGCGCCCAGAAGGCTGGAGGCATAATCTTTGTCGATGACCGCCGCCGCCCCGGTCAAGCGCCCCTGCTCATCCCGGACCACAGGTATGCCCCCTCCCCCAACGGAAACAACAACATACCCTTTTTGTATCAAAGTGTTAATGCTCTCTATCTCAACTATTTCCTGAGGTGCCGGGGATGCTACGACCCGCCGGTATCCCCGCCCGGCATCCTCGATCATCTCCCACCCCTCTTCCCGTTGACACCTCAGAGCTTTCTCCTTGTCGTAGAAGGGTCCGATGGGCTTACTGGGATGCTGAAAGGCAGGATCATCGGCATCCACTACCACCTGGGTAACCACGGTGACCACCTGCTTGTCTATCCCCCGGGTTCGAAACTCATTGCCCAGAGCCCTCTGGATATGATAGCCAATGGCTCCCTGGGTGTCGGCGCCGCAGGAGTCCAGGGGCACCGCATGCAACACGTGGCAGGACAACTCAACCCGCCGCAGGATGAAGCCCACCTGCGGTCCATTGCCATGGGTGATGACCACCTCATACCCGGCCTCCACCATGCCAGCGATATGGGAGCAAGTTTTAGCCACCGCCTGGTACTGATCGGGAACGGTCTGGTGATCTTTATCCTTAATCAGAGAGTTGCCGCCTATGGCCACCACGGCGATTTTTGACATATCTCACTCCCCCATGGTCTGGGCCATGACAGCCTTCTGCACGTGAAGGCGATTTTCGGCCACGTCGTAAATGATGGACCGGGGACCGCTGGCCACACCATCGCTCACCTCGTGACCTCGGTCCACAGGCATAGGGTGAATAAACAGGGCGTCGTTGGTCAGATCCATGCGAGATTCATCGCAAATCCAATCACGATACTGCATGGCTTTTTCGATCTCTTCCTGCCTGTTAAGACCACCCTGGTAGGCCACCGGACTCATCCAGTTGCGTGAGTAGACCACGTCGGCCCCCTCGTATCCAGCCCGGCTGTCGTTGAGAATCTCGAACGTGGACCCGGCGGCAGTGCAGTTGGCTCTCACCTGGTCCATGACCTGCGGATCCAGATCATATCCCCGGGGATACGCCACGGTGATGTCCATGCCCAGGCGGGAGTTGATCAACAGGCTCTCCTGCACCGAGCACCAGGCCCGGGCCAGGGCACCGTGACCCCAGATCTGCAGCAGCTTCTTCCCCTTTAGGCTATCGGTGTCAAAAGCCTCCCGCATGCCCATCACGTCGGCCAAGCCCTGGCAGGGATGGAATTTGTCGTCGGCCATGTTGATCACCGGGATGGAGGCCTGCTCCGCGTACTGGCGAATGAGCTCATCCCCGTCTCCGTAAGCCTCGATCTTACCCTCCAGAATGCGAATGCCCATGCCGCAGGCATAGCGGCTCATCACCCTGGCAGCATCCTCGATGGTCTCGCCGGCGCTGCTCTTGGTCCTCAGGCGCATCCCCCCCGGCTCCAGAAACTGAGCGTGGCCACCCAACTCCGTGGCGGCCGCCTCAAAGGACTGACGGGTACGCACCGAGGGGTTGTAGAAAAACATCAGAAAGGTCCTGTGCCTCAGCAGCGAAGTATACTGGTCCGAAAACCGACTGGCCTTCATCTGTCGGGCCAGTTTGAGGACCTGCTCCAACTCCTCCAAGCTCCAATCCTGAGTGCAGATGAGATCTTTTCCGTAGAGTTCTGATTTTGCCATATTTCCCCTCGTCTCCTATCTCATGGTCAGGGCCATAACCGCCTTTTGAACGTGCAAGCGGTTCTCCGCCTCGTCGAAGACCACCGACCGGGGGCCATCGATGACCTCGTCGGTGACCTCAAAACCCCGGTCACAGGGCAGACAGTGCATGTAGACGGCTCCCGGCTTGCACAGATCCATTTTAACCTGATTGCAGATCCAATCTTTGTGCTCGTTGAACAACCTCTCCGTCTTCTCCATCTCCAGCCTGGCCGAATTTGGCGGGATGTTCTCCAGACTGGTCCAGGATTTTGGATAGACCACATCGGCGCCGCGAAAAGCCTCCTGCATATCGTTGGATATCTGGAAAGAACCACCGGAATTCTCCGCATTGACCTGGCAGGCTTTGATCACCTCGGGGTCCAGCTCCAGCCCTTTGGGGTGGGCCAGGACCACCTCCATGCCCATCTTGGTGGCACCGATGATGGCACTCTGCGGCACGCTCAGAGGCTTCTCCACGCTGGGCGAGTAAGCCCAACTCATCACGAACCGCCGGCCGGCAAACCCGCCCAGCTTCTCCTTAACGGTCAGCAGATCTGCCAGAGCCTGACAGGGGTGGTATTTATCGCACTCCATGTTTATGATGGGAATATCTGCCCAGCGGGCGAACTCGTTGACGATCTCGTTGGCTTTCCCATAAACCCATCCAACGGGATTCCCGTACATTCTGATGGCGATGGCGTGACCCATGCGAGATAAAGTACGGGCCACGTCCGATACCCTCTCTGTGGAGTAGGCCTGCTCGTCCCCCTTCAGCGCCGGTGTATAAATCTTACCGGGGGACAGGAAGTGGGCATGGCCGCCCAGCTGGGTCATGCCAGCCTCGAAGCTGTTGCGGGTACGCAACGACTGATTGTAAAAGATCATGAACAGACTCTTATCGGAGAGCAGATGATGGGACTCGCCGGTGACGAACTTGCGCTTCAAATCCAGGGCTATGTCCAAGAGGGTATCGATCTCCTCCCGTGAGTAGTTCAGGAGGGTGATGTAGTCCCTTCCGCGGAAGGTGTTGGTTTTCATGTAGCATTACCTCCTTGAGAAACGAACAGAAATGGAGATTCTATCTATCTCCGAAAACGAATAAGAACCGGCGGGCAGACAACGGGCCGTGTCCGAAGAAACCGATCGCTCTCACTCGATGATCTCCCACCCGCTCTGATATTCATCCAGCTGATCAATAGTATATTGGTCCATGGGGTGGTCTCGCTCGGGGATCTCCACTTCCTTGGGCTCCCCGCAGAGCTCCGTGGAGAAATATCGCTGCCCCGTGTCGTTTATCATGGTAACGATGTTCTTCAACTCCGGGTGCCTCGCGGCCAGCTTGATAGCGGCGACCACATTGCTCCCCGAGGAAATACCGCAGAAGACCCCCTCCTCCAGAGCCAGCCGCTGTCCCATCTGGATGGCCTTCCGGGAAGTGGTGGTGATGATCCCATCCAGGAGACTCAGATCCAGGTTGAAGGGCACAAATCCATCCCCGATCCCCTCGATCTTGTGCGACCCCCACTCCCTCCTGGAGAGCATGGGCGCCTCGGTGGGCTCAACGGCGAAAAGCTTCACCCGGGCATTCTGCTCCCGAAGATAGCGGCCCACGCCAGTGATGGTCCCGCCGGTCCCCTGGGTGGCTACGAAGGCGTCCACCTGTCCCCCTGTCTGCTCCCAGATCTCCGGACCGGTAGTTTTATAATGGGCTCCGATGTTGTCGGCATTGCCGTACTGGTCCGGTTCCCAGTACTTGCCCGGATTGGCTACCTTGATCTCGGCTGTCTTGGCAATACACAGGTCCACGTCCGACTCAGCTCCAGGCGTGAAGATGATATCTGCCCCGTAGGCCCGCATGATCTTCATCCGCTCCTCGCTCATCCCATCGGGCATCACAATGGTCACCTTGTAACCCAGCATCTTGCCCACAAAGGAACAGGCGATGCCGGCATTGCCGGTAGAGGTCTCGATAATCTCCATGCCCGGCTTCAGGTCGCCCTTCTCGATAGCCTGGGTGATCATCTCGTAGAAGATGCGGTCTTTCAGGCTGCCAGTGGGGCTGAACCACTCGATCTTCCCCAGAATATGAGACTCAAGTCCCTGGGTGACTTTGTTGAAGCGCAGCAGCGGCGTTCTGCCGATGGCTTCGAACATATTGTTAGCGATGTTCTTATTGGCATCCCACTTTACTTCCATAAAGTTCTCTCCTTCCCTTAAAATCTTTCCCATAATTTTCCGGCCAGCTCTCGGGCCCGTGCAGCCACATCTTCCTCGTTCAAGCACAATAACTGGCCATCTCGCATGAGTATCTTTCCATTCACAATGGTGGTCTGCACCCGGGCTCCGCCGATGCCAAAGAGCAGATGTCCCAGAAAAGTTTCCGACCGCAACGGTGTGGGCGGGAAATAGTCCAAGAAAATCAGGTCGGCGGCTGCACCGGGCCGTATGATCCCCAGGGAACTGTTGAAAAATAACGCTGCAATCTCCCTGTTGTTCTGAAAAGCCATCTGCTGCACCTCGGCATAGCCCACCCGGGGATCCCGGTGAGATAGCTTGTGCAGAATGTTGGCCGTCCTGATCTCGTCGAACATATTGGCGGTAAAACCATCGGAGCCCAACCCCACACGCACTCCCTGCCCCATCATCTCTAAAACCGGGGCCACACCTACCCCGTTGTTGCAGTTAGACTGGGGATTGTGCACCACATTGGCGCCCATCTTTCGGAGAATCTCCATGTCATCATCGTCCACATGCACACAGTGAATGGCCAGAGTCTGCGGCCCCAGAACATCTATGTCGGCCAGGCGTTGCACCGTCGACTTACCATATTTCTGTTGCGCATCCCGGACATCGGCGGCGTCCTCGGCCACATGGAGGTGAAAACCCACACCTAAATCCCCGGCCAGCTTAACGCATTGCTTGAGGGTCTTATCTGAGAGAGTAAAGGAGGCGTGCAGCCCAAAGCTGGCCGCCAACATGGGATTCTTCTCTGCCTGACATCTGCGAATGAATCGGCAATTCTCGCCAATGCCGGCCTCGGCCTCTTGCGGACCGCCCCGGTCGGAGACCTCGTAGCACAGACAGCCGCGCAGACCGGTCTGCTCCATGGCATCGGCGATGAGATCCAGGCTGCCCGGTATGTTCCCCGGGCTGGCGTGATGATCGATGATGGTTGTGGTACCGTGCCGTATGCATGAAATAAGTGCCACCAGGGCGCTGTAGAAAATATCATCCTCGTCGAGAGCCCTGTCCAGACGCCACCACAACCGCTCCAATATCTGCACGAAGTTGGCCGGTGGCTCGTCCTTCAGGGCCATCCCCCGGGCCAGAGTGCTGTACAGATGCATGTGGGCGTTGATCAAACCAGGCATGACCAACTGACCCCCGGCATCCAGGATCTGCTCCGTCGGGTGGCGTCCAATGAGCTTCTGGGTGGGCCCTACCTCGACGATGAGGCCGTCTCTGATGAGCAGGGCCCCGTCCGGGATGATCTGGCCGGATTCATCCAGGGTTACCAGGCTGGCATGGGTAATCAACAACTGCTTCGCTAGTTCTTTCATCTGTCCTCTTCCTTTTGATCTTATCCGGACTTCCCATTGTCTGTGGCCAGCACTTCCTCCATGTACAGACAGCCGGGCACAGGACAAACGGCCAGGCAGAGACCGCACCCCACGCATTTCTCCTCATCCATCTGGGGCAACCTATTCTCGTCCAACTCAATAGCCTGATGCCCCCCGTCGCGGCAGGCCAGGTAGCAGAGGTCGTCCTTGACGCACAGCTCGGAGCGTATCCGGCTGATCACCTTTTTCTCTCGGGAAAGATCGCCGTGGCCGGTGATGAAGGGCAGCGACTTTCCCACCAGTTCCTCCGCTGACCGCATCCCCTTGTGCCGCAGATAGCGCTCCAGACCATCTTTGAGATCTTCGAT
The DNA here is from genome assembly GCA_030628225.1 of Candidatus Zixiibacteriota bacterium. GTDB lineage: Bacteria > SM23-81 > SM23-81 > SM23-81 > SM23-81 > DAOVRJ01. Next base: position 20,430 of record DAOVRJ010000005.1, read on the forward strand.
AATTCGAAAACCATAATGCATGGGGGCAGTGCAGAACTGGACCGTGCGTGCGCCCACCAGCATGAACTCCGCGGCATCCCGCCAGTCGGCGGCCCCGCCCGTTCCGGTAATGGAAATCTGAACACTCCGGGAGATCTCGGCGATGACCCGCAGGGTAATCGGCTTTATGGCCGGACCGGACAGACCGCTGTATGTGGATTTGCCCGCCACCTGGGGGTAGGGCACGAAGGTCTCCAGATCCAGACCCATGAGGGCCGGGATGGTGTTGGAGGCGCAGATACCGTCGGCTCCCCCATCTCTGGCGGCCTGGGCCACCTCCACGATATCGGCCACCTGGGGGGTGATCTTAATCACCACCGGTGTTGAGCCCGCCCCCTCCTTCACCCAGGCGGTCACCTCTCGGACCAGCCCGGGATCCTGACCCAGCATAAAACCTGGCTTAGCACCCAGGGTCCCCTGCGGACAGGAGAAACTGCACTCGATGATATCAGCCCCGGCAGCGCTGAGCCGACGGGCCACCCCAATCCAGTCCTCCTTGGTAGCCGCCATCATGCTGGTCACCACCACCTTCTGGGGAAATTCTTCCTTCAGAGCGCGGACCCGCTCCTCGATCTCATCGACATGGTGCTGGGATATTAGGTCGATGTTGCCCAACCCAAAAACCCTCCTGCCCTCATGTTCCAGACCCACGATCATGGGATAAGCCAGGTCTACAGTAGTTTCCTCCACGGATGTCGTTTTTAGCACTGCTCCGGCCCATCCGGCCTGAAAAGCCCTGCGGACCATCTCCAGATCATCGGTACATGGAGAAGCAGCCAGGATGAAAGGGCTGTCGAAGACGAGACCACAAAAACTGGTGCTGAGATCAGCGGGTTGTGACATGGAAAATTCCCTCTGTCGGCGCCCGAAGACGCATGAGTTAACGGTGTTCCTGCAGATATTTATGAATACCTCGAGCCCCCCTCTTCCCCTCACCCACCGCCTGCACCACGGTCGACCCTCCATTTACCGCATCGCCGCCGGCAAAGATCTGCGGGTTGGAAGTCTGGCCGTTCTCCTGGTCTGCGATAATCAGGCCGCCAGGCGAGATGTCCAGGGAGAACGACCTGGCCAGGGATGCATCCGGCCTCTGGCCGATGGCCTCCACCACGCTGTCGACGCGAAGCTTAAACTCAGTTCCGGCCACAGAAACGGCATTTTCGGGCGTAAAAAGACCGGGTTTCTTCCAGCTGATGCCCACCCCCTCCAAACCCACCACCTTACCCTGGCCGTTTCCCAGAATGCACAAGGGCCGGCACCGGGTATGCAGCTCCACTCCCTGATCCAGGGCAAAGCGAATTTCCGAGGGAAAGGCGGGCATCTCCCGGGGACCCTCCAGACAGACTATCTCCACCTTGTGGGCACCCAGCTTCAGAGCACTGCAGGCCACATCTATAGCCACATTTCCGCCGCCTATAACTGCTACTCTGCGGCCCAACTGGGCAGAAAGTTCCTC
>DAOVRJ010000012.1 GCA_030628225.1 Candidatus Zixiibacteriota bacterium
CCTGTTCAGTTGACCACGCATCAAGGTTGGGATACAGGTGCCTCTTGGTCCCCCGACGGGAAACACATCGTCATCTCATCGCAGATGGGCGGTGGTGCTCAGAATCTGTGGGTTATACCCGTGGATGCTGCCGGTGACTCGATACAGCTGATCGATTCGCCTGGATATGAACCGGACTGGTTCTTTGGTGATGTTGTCTATCGATCCTGGGATCTAAACATCTACGTGACTTCTCTGGTCGGAATGGTGCCGGTGCAGATCACCTGGGACCCGGCCCTAGATATGTCACCAAGCTGGTCTCCCGGCGGAGATGCCCTTGCTTTCACCTCTGACCGGAGCGGAAACAGGGATATCTGGATCTGGTCATTTGAGGAGAGTCGGTTTACGCAGTTGACATTTTATTCGGGAAAGGATTACGATCCGGCCTGGTCTCCCGATGGGCAATGGATCGCCTTTTCCTCGGATCGAAGCGGTTCCTCCGACATCTGGATCGTTCGAGCACAGCCCTGACAGCAGAGGCGCATGAATAGGCCGCAGATCAAGGAAAGGAGTAAGGGTATTTGAACGCCGAGGCTATCACAAAAAGAACACACACCTGCAGCGAGCTCAGGGCTCAACATGTGGGCGAGGTGGCTACGCTAATGGGATGGGTGCGCCGGCGCAGGGATCACGGGGGCGTGATCTTCATCGACCTGAGGGACCGTTACGGGTTGACCCAGGTGGTTTTCCGTCCCGAGGAGGAGCATCTGCAGGAAAGAGCCCGTGAGCTGCGCAGCGAACATGTCATCGGGGTTCGGGGAGTGGTCCGTCATCGACCCCAGGGAATGGTGAATCAAGATATGGTGACGGGGGAAGTAGAGCTGGAAGCACAAGATCTTATCATCTTCAGCGAGTCAAAGCCGCCGCCATTTCTCATCGACGAGGAATCCGGAGCTCTGGAAGACATGAGGCTCCGATACCGCTATCTGGATTTAAGAAGACCGCCTCTGCAGAGGGCCCTTCGTCTGCGGCATGAGGTCTATCAGGCCATCCGGGGGTATCTCAACGAAAAAGGCTTCCTGGATATCGATACGCCCATTCTGACCAAGAGCACGCCAGAGGGAGCCCGGGATTATCTGGTGCCCAGCCGGACCTATCCGGGAAAGTTCTACGCGCTTCCCCAGTCACCGCAGATATATAAACAGCTCCTGATGCTGGCCGGTTTTGATCGATACTATCAGATCGCCAGATGTTTCCGGGATGAGGACCTGAGGGCTGACCGGCAGCCGGAATTCACCCAGCTCGATATCGAGATGTCTTTTGTGGACGAGGAGGAGATCTACAACCTCACCGAAGATTTATTTAAACACGTATTTGCCAAAACTTTAGATGTTCATCTGCAGTCCCCTTTTCCCAGAATCGATTATTGGGATGCCCTGGCTCGCTATGGCACCGACAAGCCGGACATCCGCTTCGGCCTCGAGCTGGTCGATCTTGGTGACATTTTTTCGAAGTCCCAGTTTCAGGTTTTTTCCAAAGTTCTTCAGGGTGGCGGGCAGATTAAGGGCATCAACGCCAAGGGCTGTGGATCCTATTCCCGAAAGGAAATAGAACAGCTGACCGAGCTGGTCAAATCCGCCGGCGCCCAGGGTTTGCTTTCTTTCAAGGTCACGTCCGAGGAAGAGGCCAGCGGCGGGCTTCAATCTGCAGTGGCCAAGTTTTTGTCCGCCGATGAGTTGAGCCAGGTCCGCCAGAGGATGGAGGCCCAGGATGGTGACCTGATCCTGGTGGTGGCCGGCGAGAGCAGGCTGGTGGCCAATTCTCTGGGCCAGTTGCGTTTGGAGATGGCTCAACGACAAGAGCTTATCGATCCGGATCAGTTTGCGTTCTGCTGGGTATTGAACTTTCCCCTGTTCGGCTGCAATCCGGAGACCGGTCAAGTGGAGTCGGAACACCACCCCTTTACAGGGTTTCTGGAGGAGGACAGCGACCTTTTTGACACGGATCCGGTCAAGGTAAGGTCAAGGGCATATGATATCGTGCTCAACGGAGTGGAGATAGGCAGCGGGAGCATCAGGATTCACCGTCGGGATCATCAGCAGAAAATTTTCGAAATCCTGGGTCTCAGCCCGGAGCAGATCGAGAAACGGTTTGGTTTTCTCTTGGAAGCCTTCGAGTACGGTGTGCCGCCTCATGGCGGGATCGCCCCCGGACTGGACAGGTTGATCATGATCATGCAGGGATTGAGCTCTATCCGGGATGTCATTCCCTTCCCCAAAACCACCACCGGCGCCTCGCTCATGTCCGGAGCACCCACTACCGTGGACGAATCCCAGTTAGAGGAACTGGGCATCGCCCTGAGGGCTCAAAAACGGAGCCCGGTTGACAGCTCTTGATTTCCTGATTTAAAAATATCCCTTGACAAGAAAAAGTTATTTTGGTAATTTACAGCATTCAGAGGAACTCCACCAAAGTGAACTTTTCGCAAGGAGGTGTTGTTCGCATGACCATCAAGATGCTCTGCCGTTCGACGGTCCTCTCGCTTTTTCTCCTGGCCTTGCTGGCCAGCGTTTTGCTGACCGGGTGTTCTCGTCATCCGTCACCCGAAGAGCTCGGCCAACTGGAGATGACCAAGGCCGCGGCCTTAGCAGCCGAGGATGAGGCTCTGGCCAAGGCTGAGGAGAGGCAAAAATGGGAGGCCAAGTTACAAGATAAGCAAGAAGAATTGAAGAGAGCTGAAGATGATTTGAAGGCCGTTCAGGAGGCTTTAGCTCTTGAAGGAGAGTAAGGTGACATTTCGGAGCTCTCTTTCTGGAGCCTGTTCGTGTGCAGTTTACTAAAACACTTTTTGATCTCACCTTCTGAAAGGAGTTGATCGCGGCATGAGAAACCATGCAAAAAAAAGCACTCTATTGTTGGTATCTTTCCTCGCGGTGCTCATGGCCTTGGGAGTCTCTATCAGCTTTGCCCAGGAAAAGATGAGCTGGGAGGAGTATGAGGTCACTCTGCTATCCTGGCAGCAGCGCGAGATGGCGGCCAAGGCCACCATTGCTCAGGAAGAGGAGAATATCGAGAATATCAAGGGCGAGATCACCGCTATCGAGGGGAAGATCGAGAAGATCACCCAACAGATGTACACTCTTCTGGGTATCAACCAGGCGGATGTGAATAAGCTGGATCAGGAAATAGCTGGCATCATGGCGCACATCGAGAAACTCAAAGGCATGACTTCCCAGGAACTGGAGTTCAAAAGAGATGAGATCGACGGCATCGAGAGCGCTATCGACGGTCTGAAAATATGGCCCGCGGCCAAGCTGCCGGTCATGATGAGGAAGATAGGCGGTCTCAGAAAAGCTCTGGTTGAGCTTCGGGCCAAACTGCCCAGACTACCCAGGACGCATACTGTTGTGGGGGGGGAGTGCCTGTATGTTATCTCCAGTTACGCCAAGATCTATGATGATCCTCTGAAGTGGCCGCGGATTTATCGGGCCAATCGGGATAAGATTAAAGATCCAAATCTAATCTATCCCGGCTGGGTCCTGGATATCCCCAGAGGATATCCTTCTACGCACACGGTGATTTCAGGTGAGTATCTGTCGAAGATCGCTTCTTACTGGGAGATATACAATGATGCTCGCCAGTGGCCCAGAATTTACCGGGCCAATCGCGACCAGATCTCCGATTCTGATCTGATCTATCCGGATCAGGTTCTTACGATTCCGAGGGACTGAGAACTTTTAGGTTTCCCCGCTTTTTCTTCACGTCCCTGGTCGCGCACCCTATCGATGAGATGATGACTGATAGATAAAGACCTCTCGATCCTCGGGGTTCCCCGGAGACGGGAGGTCTTTATTTTGAGGATGGGCTGGCCGGGGGTAGAGTTCAGATAAGCTTGTGTTCGAGGAGGTTTGCCGGTGGATCGAATTGTCAAAAAGACGATTTTCCTGGAGAGTGTTGATCCTAGAGCCATTTTTGGCACCAACGATCAGAATCTGCGCATGATCGAGGAGAGCTTTCCGGCGAAGATCGTGGCCAGAGGTTCCCAAATTGCACTGCAGGGTACTGAAGAAGTGGTGGAGCAGATCTCGCTGGTTTTCTCCGATCTGATTGCCTGTGCCCGTGCCGACCTGATTCCTCAGACCGAGGAGGTATCCATGGCCATCGACAGGGCGAAGGCCAACCAGGAGGGGCTTCCGTCTGAGGAAGACTTTTCCTACATCAACGTTTCCAACAAAAAAGAGAAGGTTCGGCCGAAAACATCCGGTCAGAAGGAATATGTACGCGCTATAGCTGAGAATGATGTGGTTTTCTCCATCGGACCGGCTGGTACTGGTAAGACCTACCTGGCCGTGGCCATGGCCGTGGATGCCCTGAGACAGAAGAAGGTCACCAGGATTATTTTAGTTCGGCCCGCCGTTGAAGCAGGCGAGAGCCTGGGTTTTTTGCCCGGGGATCTTCGAGAAAAGATCGACCCTTACCTGAAACCGCTCTACGATGCCCTCTACGATATGATGCCGGCCAGCCGCATCAGGAAGTTTTTGGAGACCGGGATCATCGAAATTGCTCCCATGGCTTATATGAGGGGAAGAACTCTGAATAACTCCTTCATTATCTTGGATGAAGCCCAGAATTCCACCGCAGCACAGATGAAGATGTTCCTGACTCGTCTGGGAGTGAATTCCAAAGCCGTGATTACCGGGGACATAACTCAGGTGGATCTCTCCGATAAAAAAACATCCGGCTTGATCCAGGTGCAGGGTGTGCTCGAGCACATCGATGGGATCAAATTTATTTATCTGACCAAGAAGGATGTGGTTCGGCACCAGCTTGTTCAAGAGATTATCAGGGCTTATGAGGACTATGAGAAAAAGGAATGAGGGAAGAAACGCCGTGAAATCAGCTCGGCGAATGGCCAGTCGTTCATCCAGAAACAAGAAGACGGTCCGGAAAGAAGAGAGGTCCTCCTCCTTGCAGAGGGGCTCGACTGTCTATAAATGGACCTTGGGACTTTTAGTGGTGGCCATCCTCACTGTTTTAGCGCCGGAGAACAGGGTTTTTCGGCCCATCGGTTTGCCCCGAGAGGGAGATATCTTAAAATCGGATATCATCGCGCCCTTCACCTTCTTCGTGATGAAGGACGATGCCGTTTTGGAGCAGGAGAGGCAGGTGGCGGCCGCTGAGGTTTTGTCCCTGTTTGATTATAAGGCCTCGGTCCTGGAGGCTCAAAAGGAAAGGGCAGAGCTTTTCTTCGGTGAAATAGAGAAGGCCAGGCAGCAGAGACAGGCCGGTGGACAGTTTCCCGGTTTGACCGGCGACCGGCAGCTCTCCGAGGAAACTCTGGATCTCTTGCTCAACACCCAAAAGGCAAAGGCGGTGGAGGCCGAGGCTGAGAGATTGGGGATGAGCCTTCTGAAGATTGGGATCATCCCCGGGGATAGCCTGCGTTCAGGGGAGCCCACCTCGCCGGTTAGAGTTCGGCGGGGTGATGTGGAGTATGAGCGAGAGCTGGAAGGGCTTCTCACCGAGGTTAAGGCCAGGGAAACTTTGTTGAAGGAGGCTCGGGTTAAATTCAAGGATGACGATCTGGCTGTGAAGGCCACTTATGAGGTTGGCCTTCTTTTCCTGGTTCCCAATCTCATTTACAACGAGTTTGAGACGGAGAGAAGAAAAAAGGAGACTATGGAAGCCGTTCCCACCACAAAGGGCATGGTGCTTAAGGATGAGAAGATAATCGGCAGTCACGAGCGGGTGAGCAGAACGGCTTTGGAAAAACTACGATCCCTTGCTCTGGCCAAGGAAGAGAAAGAGATGCTGGGAAGATCGTGGAGCCTTCTCTTTCCTATGCTTGGTCGTCTATTGCTCAATGCCTTTGTGGTTGTCTTTCTCGCCGCGTACCTTTTTTTCTATCGACAGAAGGTTTTTGGCGACAACCGGTTGCTGCTTCTACTGTCTCTCATCACCGTGGGTCAGATGGTCATCGCATATGTTGTACAGACTGTTGCTGGAGCCTCGGAATATCTGGTGCCCATTGCCATCGCCGCCATGTTGACCACGATCCTCTTCGATGCACAGTTGGGAGGGGTGATGGCTTTAGCCATTGCCCTGCTCTTCGGAAATCTGCAGGGCTTCGATTTAGCCACCACCCTTATGGCCTTGATGGTGGGTACTGCCGCAGCATATTCGGTTACCAAGGTACGGCATCGACGAGAGTTCTACCGCCCTATGCTTTTCATATCCCTGGCCTATATTTTCTCCATTGGTCTCATCGGTATGATGCGGCTGACCCCGGCGATGATCCTCTTGCAAGGTTTCGGGCTGGGAGTGTTGAGTGGGGTGAGCGCGCCCATCATCACCAGTGGCATCTTGTTCATCTTCGAGGGATTGTTCCACATAAGCACCGATATTACCCTGCTGGAGCTTTCCGATTCCAATCGTCCCCTGTTGAGAGAGATGGCCTTGAAAGCCCCGGGAACCTATCACCACAGCATCAATGTGGGCTATTTGGCCGAGGCGGCTGCTGAGGCCATAGGGGCTCATTCTCTGCTGGCCAGGGTGGCTTCTTATTACCACGATATCGGCAAGCTGGAGAAGCCGGAGTATTTTGTGGAAAATCAGGGCCATGGCAGCAGAAATCCACACGATCGTCTGGCTCCCAGCATGAGCAGCCTGATTCTTGCGGCTCATATTAAAGATGGTGTGGATCTGGGAGCGCGAGCCAGGGTGCCCAGAGCGATCATCGACGTCATCCAACAGCACCATGGTACCTCATTGATGACCTTTTTCTATCAAAAAGCTCTGGATCAGGGAATGGGGAGGGAAGTCCAGGAAGCTTACCGGTATCCTGGTCCCAGGCCTGAGACCAAGGAGGCAGCCATCGTGATGTTGGCCGATGTGGTGGAGGCCACCTCCAGGACGCTTGAAGAGGCCACACCAAGCCGGCTGAAAGGCATGGTCACTAAAATTATCCAGGAGAAGTTCACAACTGGCGAGCTGGATGATTGCGAACTGACCCTGAGGGATCTGCATAGGATAGGCGAGAGCTTTATCCATAACCTCAGCGGTAGGTTCCACCAGCGGATAGAGTATCCTCAAGTTGAGGATGATGGTCAACAAAAATATCGTTCCCCCAGACGAGCAGCTCATCTTGCCGAGTCAAAAAATGGGTCACGATAAATCAGAGAGAATCTTCGTCGCCAATGCCCATCCATCAATTGCGGTGGACCAGAGACGGGTGCGCCGGTTGGCATCAGCGGTTCTGGAAAAGGAGAGTTGTGGTAGTGGAAAGGTGAACATTATCCTGGCCACCGACGCCGATCTGACCAAGTTGAACTTCAGATATCTCAGGCGGGATCGACCGACTGATGTCCTCTCCTTCCCGATGGGGGAGGATAAACATGTCGTTCCGAAAGAGCAGGTCATCGGCGAGATCTACATCTCTTTAGATCGGGCACGGCAGCAGGCTCAGGAATACAATGTGAGTTTGACCAAAGAGGTGGATCGGCTGGTGTTCCATGGCCTGCTTCATCTCTGTGGCTACGACCACGAAGATGCTGACGATGCCCAAAAGATGAGAGCCAAAGAAGAGGAGTTCCTGGAGAGATTTCGATGAACATTGAACTTGTGATACAGCTGTTGGCGTTCGTGTTTTTCTTCGCCTTATCCGCCTTTCTGTCCCGATGTGAGGCAGCCCTTCTGGCTATATCTCGCCGCTGGCTGGAGGAGGGGCGCGAGAAACGAAAGAAAAACGGGCTTGCCCAAGTTTTGGAACGTCGGGGGGAGCTTTCGCTGGCCATTCTGTCGGCGCGCTCCTTCGCCAATGTGGGAACTATTTCCCTGGCTGCATTGCTGACGGCACGTCTTTTGGTGGGCCACGGTCTGCTGCTCTGGTTTCTGTTGGAAACATTGATCCTTGGGGTGGTGTTTCTGTTTCTGGTGGAAATATTGCCAAAACTGCTTGTCCTGAAACGGGCTTCAGAAGTGTCCATAGGGCTGGTCAGGTCGATGGAGTTGCTGGGCCTGTTTTTCTCTCCTCTGGTCAAGGTTCTTCAGAAGCTTGCCGGGGGAAAGATGGCCGAGCTGGCGGCTGAAACGACATTTTCCTTTAAAGCGGGCGATGGCCTCAAGGTGTCCATCGAGACCGGGGAGGACCCGGCGCTGCTGGAGGAGGATGAGCGGGAGATGATTCACAGCATCTTCGAGTTCGGCGAGACCAATGTGAAGGAAGTGATGATTCCGCGCATCGATATGGTCTGCGCTGACTCGAAGTTGTCGGCCCGGCAGGCGCTGGAGCTGATCGTCAAAAGCGGCCACTCCAGGATTCCAATATTCAAAGACAAGATCGATCATATCGTCGGCCTGCTCTATGCCAAGGATCTTCTCGGGCCCCTGCAGAAGGGCCGACATGATTTTCAGATTCTTGAACTGATCAGGGAGGTCTATTTTGTGCCGGAGACCAAGATGATCAACGAGCTCCTGCGGGAATTTCGCAGCAGAAGGATACATATGGCCATCGTTGTGGACGAATATGGTGGCACCGCCGGACTTGTAACCCTGGAGGATCTTCTGGAGGAGATCGTCGGCGAGATTCAGGATGAGTATGACACTGAGGAGAAACTCATCGAGGTTGTGGACAAGCGAACGGCCGAGGTTTCCGCGAAGATAAACCTGGACGATCTTAATGAGGAGCTAGGCCTGGATTTGCCCAATGATGAGTTTGATACATTAGGAGGTTTTATCTACGATCTGGCCGGCATTGTGCCGAAGAAAGGAGCCAGGCTAAAGTATAAAGAGCTCCAGTTTGTCATCCAGGAAGTCCGTGGCCAGCGGGTTTCCAAGGTGAAGATCGTCAAAATGAGGCGCGAGAAAGAGGGAAAAGAGAAGGGGGAATGAGCTTTCAGCCGGAGACTTAAGGGCGGCAGAGAAAAAGAGCTTGACTTCCCCGGTCCGCTCGGCTATATTCAATCTGAATCTTAAAAAACGACGCGGGGTGGAGCAGTCAGGTAGCTCGTTGGGCTCATAACCCAAAGGTCGCTGGTTCAAATCCAGCCCCCGCTACCAAATAGAAGGGCTCTCTGTTGAGAGCCCTTTTTTGCATCCATCTGCTCAAATTTGTCTTCACAATGGTCTGACCGGCACGCAGATATCAACGATGTGCAAGCCTTGCGGATGTTCCTTGGGATCATTGTGGTAAAGCTCGTAGCAGGGACGGTCATCGGGTTGGTATCCGTTTTCAGGCAGCCAACTGCCGTAGACCATGTTCCAGGCTCCCTCGTATTTATCACTGCCGGTGAGCTCAAATCTTGCTATCGCGTAATTGCCGGCTGGAATGGTCATCTTCCCGATGGTGGAATTCTACCTGCTGCGAGTGTTTTCGTATTGAGCGAATTGTGGTATGTTGTTGGGCGCACTCGGTCCGTAGAGGGCTTCAGATTCTCAAGGTGTCCGCCTTGAATGGCTCAAAACTCAGAAAATCAGCGTGATGGATGATGATCGACTCTGTCGTCCTCTTCCCCAGATCCCCTTCCTGCGAGTGAGTCGCTATCATATGGCAAACCTCGTCCGGCACCCCGAACCTCATCGCCAGCCCGACTCCTGTGAATGGATGCCTGAGCAACTTCCCCCTGGTACCAACAACTACCTCTCCCTCTTCCCGAGCATATTCTATCAGCTTGCCAACATCTATCAGAATCGCCCCCGATATCAGGTGGTCCTTATTAATGGGTAGTTTCTCACCGAAGAACCTCTCCATCACCTTTGCAGCCTCTACCGCGATATGAACGACTGCCCTCTTATGCTCCATGAAGGTTACTTTACAGTCCTCGATCAGAAGAGTGAAGGGGATTTCCAGCAGATCCTCCGGGCTCAAGACGCTCTGCTCCAATGCATATTCCCAAACCTGGTAGACTTTCTCCTTCAGATCGACATCCTTGATCCATTCGATTTCCGGCCAGATTTTCTTGAGTCTGTCTCGCATAGCCTCACCTCCAGTTCCGTTGGTTTTTGGCGGACAGGATTCTTGTAAGTTCGAATTAATAAGAAAGTTTCACACTGTTTTTTATTTTTTGAATAGATCACTTTACTGCCAGCTGCTCCGATTAAAATTCCTGGTGGACAAGCCATAATGGCAATAAGAAAAAACAATGCATGTAAAAAGTCGAGCAGTTGATCCGGTTATTTTTTAAATACGCCAATTCCCGAGTTATCATCTGATAACGTATAAATTGGATCATTAAATTGCGGTCCCCCAGTAAACGGGTCTTTTTCTGGGTATGAATGAGGATCAAGATCTATAAAACTAAAACCGCCCAATCCTGCTGCAATATGGACAGATGCACTCTTGGAAAGTACCGATTCAAGCATGCAACCTATCATAAGCCCGATGTTTGCACTACGGGCAATTGCTGCAATATCCAATGCTCCGATGATACCAGATTTCATTGTTTTAATATTGATTACATCTGCACAGCCACTTCTAATTACATTAATTGCATCAGCGCTGGTGAATACTGTCTCATCGGCAGCAACAGGTATAGATGTGTTATCTTTGACAAACTTCATTCCCGGAAGATCATGCTTGACGACGGGCTGCTCGAAAAGGATGGGGCGAATATTGTTTTCTGCTAAGTTTTCCAAAAAGCGCAGAGCTTCATACGGTGCAAATCCCTGGTTCGCGTCAAGTGTGATCTGGCAATCAGGAGCACCATCTTTTATAGCCAAAATCCTATCGATATCTTCTTTTGGGTTTTTACCGACTTTTATTTTCAAGATTCTATAACCCTTTTTAGCTAATATTGTTGCGTTTTGTTTCGCCTCATCGGAAGAAACGATGTCTATAGTGTAATCTGTCTCAATTTCATTTTCCATTCCGCCGAAAAATTGATATAAAGGTATCTTCAATGTTTTAGTAAATGCATCGAGCAAGGCCATTTCAATGGCGCATAGCGCGGTTATCTGGGGCCAGAAGATATTTTTTACCTGCTTTGAGATCGATCTATAATTCGAGGCGTTTTTTCCAATTAAAAAATCTTTACAACTGTTTAAAACTGCAAGAACTGTCGCTTGATTTTCACCATTTATAGGCTCCAGCGGTGCTGCTTCGCCATATCCCTCGATGCCATTTTCTAAGATGATCGTGAGAATTACATTTTCAATGGTGTATTTTGTTCCAATGGCTATAGTAAAAGGTTCTTCTAATTCGATATTTAAGGGTTCAATGGAAACATCTTTAATTTTAGTCGATTCCATGATTATCTCTCCATTTGTTTAGTGATCTCACTAAATTATTGATTTGATCTTTTGTATGAATGGCGGACACCGTGATTCTAACAAGGTATTTATTCATTTTTACTGGATACTCAACACAAGGAGCAATGATGTAATTTTCGTATAAATATTGAGATAAACTATTTGCATTCTCTTGGGAATTGAAAAAGACAGGGATGATCGGGGTATTGTCAATAGTAGTAGCAAAACTCATGTTTCTAATTTTATTTCTGACATATTGGGCATTTTCCAAAACTTTTACACGGAGTTCGGGGTGCAGCTTCAATTGTTTTATTGATGCAATTCCTGCGGCAACGATAGGTGGGGGTAAAGCAGTTGATCCAAGATAAATAGATGACTTTTTTTTAATTTGATTAATGATATTTGCAGAGCCTGAAATAAAACCTCCATAAGCACCTAACGATTTGCTCATCGTTTCGGTTTGAAAAATATTCGCCGAGTCATCGAGTTGAAAGTGCTGGGGAGTTCCTCTGCCATTTTCTCCAAGTATGCCTGTTGCGTGAGCATCATCTACGACTAAAATAGCATTGTATTTTTGAGCAATAAGATAAATTTTATCAAGCGGCGCTATTTCACCTGTTAATGCGAAAACGCCGTCTGTGATTATGAGTGGTTTATATTGGCGATTTGTTTTTAATAAATCTTCAAGATGCTGCTCGTTACAGTGATCATAAAAAAATGATTTGCAGATTGTTGAAGGAATTCCATCTAAAATGCTAGGATGGGCAGAACTATCTATGAAAATGGCAGAAAATTTATCTTGCAGTGCATGAAGAAGTATTTTATTCCCCATATATCCTGAGGCAAAAGTTACAGAATCTTCTTTATTTTTGAACTCCGATAAAAGTCTTTCCAATTCCAGATGAAGCTCACAAGTACCTGTTGTCCCTCTGGAGGCAGAGAAGCTAAGTCCATATTTTCTGATACACGAGATCACATCCTTTTTCAAGGTTGCCTGGTTAGCAAGACCGAGATAATTGTTGCCAGCAAAGTATAGGTAACGCTTATCGTTTACTTTGATTTGGTTTCCTACGCCACTTTTTAATATGTGCATTTTATAATCTCGAAAGGTTATTTATCCTTAAGCTAATAACTCATCAAAATTGTACTGAATATCCTGACTGCACACTCACACTGAGTCGCCAGATCGTTCATGCAACCGAGTACGCTTTGGTCAGCCGTTTTTGCCAAAACCCTGTCATAGATCTGTATATTTGGTCGCTTTCCCCTTCGCTTTATGCACAGGATACTTCTCGGCGTTCTGAGCGAGCTTGTCCCTGGCTGCCTCTATAGGATCGAGATCCAATTTGTCGGCCAGATTCAGAAGATAAAGAAGGACATCCCCGATCTCCTCGCGAACCTTTCTGAGGGTTTTACCGTTCAAATTTTGGCTCTGTTCCGGCGTCAGCCACTGGAAATGCTCGACCAGCTCTCCGGCTTCGACCACAAGGGCCATGGCCAGGTTCTTCGGCGTGTGATACTGGCCCCAATCGCGTTCTTTGTTGAAGGATCTGATTAGTTCGATTATTTCATCCATTTCTATCTCCATTGTGTGCTATGAAGCGTAAATATGTTGGTTATGCCACTCGATATATTCAGCAGATGGTCTTTCGATTTCACTCGCCGGAAGAACCGTTAATTTACGGCCATGCAGAGCATAGTAGTCACGTCCGTTTTCGAACTCAACCTTGATTCGTTTACTAACTTCAACGTGATGGTCGTTGGTTATATCTAATTGCCTGAATACTGCCGACCTGCACAGTCTCTTTCCGAAAACGAGAACACCACGAGGGCCCCGAGCGATCAGGCCCAACTGAGTATATTGACGAACCCCAATAAAGTCAAGTGATTTCCTGCCTGTTTGTGATCAGGACAGGAAAAGCTTTCAATTCTCTCACAACAGAAAGGTAGGAGATTCCAGCGCTCCGCCACAAACAGAAAAAGCCTGGAAGAATCTCTCTTCCAGGCTTTTAGCTTTAACCATAATACATATCAGGATGCGCCAAGGCAGTCCGCTGCCTTCTCCACCTGCTCCTGGACCATGTTGACTAAAGAGGACTTCATGAATCATCATCAGGAGTTGAGTATTTTTTCAGCTTCCTCTTTGTCGGCATCCATGTCATAAGCAATGCCGCTTATCTCAGCCGCCTCGTGTGTTAAGGAGACGATGTCATCCCGGGTGATGTGTTCCAGCGCAAATTTCCTGGCACCGCACATCAACTGCTTGACCCCCTGCTCAAGACGCGTCATATAAGTGTAGAGCCCGAGAGCACCAGAAGGGATTTTTTGGAAATCTGCACCATATTTTTGCTTGAGCTCAGGTGCTGTGATAAATGTTTCCTCTATCGTGTTGCCAAACCTCTCAATATAGACAGGCGTTGAGCCCTCTTCGATCCTCTTGCCGATATTTTTCCCTACCATAGCGGCGGCAAGTGGTCCCCTGGCCATGCCGATCAATTTGAAGTAAGGAGCGCCCAGGGCGAGTCCCTTGAAGATATGATCCTCCAGAACAGATCCGCCGGCAATCGCGATATCTGGAATATGCTTACCTTTCTTGGCCAGCTTGTCTAGGTAACGGTAAAGCAGCGACCAGAGCTCCACGCCGGGAACACCCCATTCGCACATCATCCGCCATGGACTCATGCCGGTTCCGCCGCCCGCACCATCAACGGTCAGCAAGTCGATCTTCGCCTCGGAGCTCCACTTCACAGCACGAGCAAGGTCGCTGGGTCTATAGGCGCCCGTTTTCAGGAATACATACTTTGCGCCCGCCTTGCGCAGCTCTTCAGCTCGTGCGTAAAAGGCCTCTTCCTCTGCCATGCCTATCCTCGAATGGCGCTCAAATTCGTGAAAAGCGCGCCGCTCAAAGGCAGCGATCACGTTCTTATCGTGCGGATCCGGCAGAACCACATATCCTCTATCTTTCAACATCTGGGCGCGTTTAAGATCCTTTATCTTTACCTCGCCCCCGATATCCTTTGCGCCCTGACCCCATTTCATCTCTGCCACCTCAACGCCGAGCTTTTCGATCACATACTCCTGCACGCCGAGCCTGGTATCCTCTACATTTGCCTGCACGACGATGGTGCCATAACCATCCTGTTGCCATTCTTTGAAAAGCCTGATTCGCCTCTCCATTTCAGGGGAGCGAACGATCCGGCCATTTTTGATTTCGCTCGCTGAGTCCATACCGCAGACATTCTCACCAACTGTGAGGATGATGCCTGATAGCGCAGCACCAATAGCCAGCCCTTCCCAGTTGTTTTTGGCGATAGCGGTCGAACCCAGCCCGGGAATAACAATGGGTAATCTTAGCTTTATGCCTTTATCGTGTCCTATTCTTTGTTCTAAATTCACTTTGGGGAATATCGCCTTGTCCGAGTCGGCTTCTATCCCGTAAGCGCCTCTGCACGAGCCAAGGATGTTGAAATGTGAGAGATCAACGGGATATTCCTTCTGTCCTGCCGAGGTAATTATCCCAAAAGGCTGAGGATAGATGGCTTCTGTGCCCCGGTAGGCGGATTTGCCGATTTCACACATGCCGATGCAGCCGTCCACACAGGTCGCGCACATTCCACTTATCGGGACGATGGAATCTTCTGTCCTGTTCTTCGTTAATGTCGCCGCTGTTGCGTTTATTTTTGTTAAGCTCATTTTTGAAGCCTCCTTTTTTGAGCCTACAGCGTACAGTCAACAGCGTACTATTATTAGCTGTTAGCTGTTAGCTGTCAGCTGTTAGCTGTCTGCTGTTAGCTGTCAGCTGTCTTCCTTCACGCACGTTCCGCATTCACCTTTCAAACCCATCCAGCAAGCGTAGTTGTCATAAACATCAAGGCAGGTGGGCTGAAGGCTGTTTTCACATCTGCCGCATATCACATTTTCTGCTTTTGCGCCCTCGCACCGTAAATTGCATACAGGACAGATGTACATACAACCACCGCACCTCCTGCAGTCCTCCGAAGTTTTATCAAATGGAGTGGATATTTTTAGTTTGCTCCCCCGATCGATAAACCCGATGGCTTTTGCCATCATCTGTTCTTCACACATCCGCACGCACAGCCCGCAATAGATGCAATCTTCCCATTTGGGCTTGAACCTGATCCGCGTCAGGCCCATCTTCGCTGCCAGATCTTGCAGCGTCTTAGATGTGGGGCACTGCGCGATCAACAACTCGAGGATCATCTTCCTCGATTCCACGACCCGTTTCGTTGCCGTGCGGACTTTTAGTCCTTCTTCGACAGGATATGTGCATGAGGTCACTAACTTAGCTTTTTGGCCTTCTCCTATCTCGACGAGACATAAACGGCAACCGCCCCAGGCTGAAAGTCCCTCGCGGTAGCAAAGCGTGGGGATGTCTATCCCCAGGAACTTTGCGGCATCGAGTATTGTCCAGCCCTCCCGGGCATCAATCTCAATTCCATCGATCTTTATTTTAGGCATTTATGCCTCCTGTTCGACCAAGGAACCTTCTTTGAGTTTTTCTAAGAACCTCTGCCCATCTTCTGTCTCAAGCTCGCATCGCAGACATCTTTTTGCTTCTTTTATTGCCTGCTCTTCCGTTAAGCCCTGGTCGACTTCTTGGAAATTAGACTTTCTCTCTGCAGGAGACAACTGGGCCATTGCTGGTCGCTTTGCTGTTAATAGTTCCTCAAGCTCCTCATCGGAAAGCTCGAGGGGCTCTATGTACTTTGAGGGTCTTGTTAACTTGTATTCGCGCTTTATTTCTTCTCCCCGTAAAAATTTATCAATAGATTCAGCAGCAATCTTGCCAGATGCGACTGCATCAACGACAGTGTTGGGTCCCGTTACCAAATCGCCACCTGCGAAAACGCCGTCTCTATCTGTAGTAAACGTTTCCTGGTCAGCGACAAGCGTTCCTCTGCGAGAGACCTTCAGTCCGGAGTCCTCTTGAATGAAAGAGACATCGGGCTGCTCCCCGATGGCCACGATCAAAGTGTCAAGTTTTACCTCAAATTCTGAGCCTTCGATAGGAACAGGTCTTTTTCTGCCGGATTCGTCCACCTTGCCCAGTTTCATCCGCATAAATTCACAGGTTTTCAATTTTCCATTCTCAGCAATTACTTTTTTCGGTGTGACCAGGAACTCGATCTTGATTCCTTCTCCGATAGCTGCTTCGACTTCCTCTTCGTATGCCGGCATCTCGGCAATTGTCCTTCTATAGAAGATGGTCACATTTTCAGGCATTCCAGTGCGCAATACTGCTCGGGCAGCATCTACGGCTGAATTTCCTCCTCCGATCACTCCAACATTCTTGCCGATTTTTATTTCCTGGCCAAGGTTTATGGATGTTAGCACTTGCATGCCAGGCAGGACACCTTCGACATCCTCGCCAGGCATATTCAACTTCCACGACTTATGGGCACCACTGGCAAGAAACATCGCTTTATAACCCTGCTTAAATAAACTGTCTATAGTAAAATCTTTGCCGAGTGTTTTATTAGTTTGAATCTTAACACCTGAGCTTTTAATGAAGTCGATATCAGTCTTTAATATTTTTCTAGGCAGCCTGTATTCCGGTATTGCTACGGCAAGCATGCCTCCGATAACGGGTAATTTCTCGAATATGTCAACCGCATAACCCTTCTGGGCAAGATAAAACCCGCAGGTTAAGCCAGCCGGTCCGGAGCCGATTATTGCTATTTTGCCCTGTTTGTTTTTCGCTACTGATTCTATTTTGAGGGCGAGATTGTTCCTCAAGCCATAATCAGTCGCAAACCTTTTCAGATCTCTGATGGCAATGGGATCTCCGCCCTCACCTGCTCGACACTTTGCTTCACAGGGATGGTTGCATACGCGAGCGAGAACAGAGGCTAAAGGATTATCCTTTTTAATGATCTGCAGAGCCTCAGCATATTTCTTCCTGGCGATTAAAGAAATGTAAACCGAGGCTTCTGTGTCTATTGGACAAGTATGTTGGCAGGCCGAAGAGATTATCTCTTGACATACCGCCGCTGTGCATCTCTTTTTTGTAATATGATCGATGTATTCGTTCCTGAAATGGTGAAGAGTTGCCAGGACAGGATTTGGCGCCGTTTGACCGAGCCCGCAGAGGGAAGTTTCTTTTATCACAACTCCTAATTCCTCAAGGAGGTTGAGATCTTCCTCCGTTCCCTTACCTGTAGTGATATCGGTGAGTATTTCGAACATGCGCTGGGTGCCTTCCCTGCAGGGAACACATTTGCCGCAGGATTCATCCTTAAGGAAATTGATGAAATACTTGGCCACATCGACCATGCAGGTATTCTCGTCCATGACGATCATACCGCCAGAACCCATCATTGAGCCCACTTCGGTTAATCGTTCATAATCGATAGGTAAGTCGAGTAACTCCTTAGGGATGCAACCTCCTGAAGGTCCACCTGTCTGAACAGCTTTGAATTTACGATTTTTAGGAATCCCCCCGCCGATATCATAAATAATTTCCCGGAGAGGCATACCCATTGGAACCTCAACCAAACCGGTGTTATTTATTTTACCAACAAGGGAGAATATCTTTGTGCCTTTGCTTGTCTCCGTTCCGATGCTGGCAAACCAGTCGGCTCCCTTATTAATGATTTGGGGCACGTTTGCCCAGGTCTCAACATTATTGATTACCGTTGGCTTGCCCCAAAGTCCTTTCCTGACCGGAAAAGGTGGTCTTTGTTTGGGAACTCCTCTGGAGCCCTCTATGGATTGAATGAGAGCGGTTTCCTCGCCACAGACAAAGGCACCGGCACCTTTTATGATTTTAATATCGAAACTGAATCCCGAACCAAGTATGTTTTCACCTAACAAACCAAGTTTCTTCGCCTGTTCGATGGCCATGGATATATGTTTGACAGCCAGTGGATATTCTTCGCGTACATAAATCCAGCCTTGGCAGGCACCTATTGCATACGCTCCCAGTATCATTCCTTCAATAACGCTATGCGGATTGCCCTCCAGAAGACTCCTGTCCATGTAAGCGCCTGGATCGCCCTCATCGGCGTTGCAAATTACATATTTAGGCTCGCCCTTCGCTTTTCTGCAAAAATCCCATTTGAATCCAGTGGGAAATCCGGCTCCCCCTCTGCCCCTTAACTGAGATTTTTTGATGACCTGGATAACTTCCTCAGAAGCCATTTTGCTTATTGC
>DAOVRJ010000090.1 GCA_030628225.1 Candidatus Zixiibacteriota bacterium
ATCGGTTCGAAATCGAGTGGTTCTGGCCCGTTCGGCCGGATCTGCGTCTGAGAGCTGAACAGCGGTTAACCTACGTCGACTATGAGAAGAGCACAACCTATTTCCATGACTATTGGCTCGGCCAGATCGCGGCGGGCGTGCAGCTGGATCTGGGTTTGGTGTGGAATCTGGCTGTGGACTATTACTTAGCCAAAAAGGAAGTTCCCGACTCCAGCGGGCTGGACTATCAAAGTCACTTGTTGACCTCCTCATTGGACGGCTTTGTAGGTTGGAAGTTCATGTTTCGTCTGGATGGCCAGATGGAAAGGCGGCGAGCTGAGCAGCAAGAGAAGCGGCAGGATTATCTGGACCTGACCGGTGACGGTGAGCTGGAGTATGAACTGAGCTCCAATATCAGTCTGGTGTTCAAAGGAGATTTTGAGCATATGTTTTACGATAATTCCGACGAAATCTACTATAACTTCTGGACAGCCACCGGCAAGCTGGGATTATCCCGAAATATCCATCCTGCCTTCAGCGTGTCTCTGCTGCCCATGTTGCGTCGATCAAAGGCTAAGGACACATCCATCGGCGAAACCTACCATGAGCTGGGAGTGGAGTTGGATCTGGATTACAGTGGGATAGGCCGGCTATGGGCCAATCTGGCCATAGAATTTGGAGCGCGCGATTATGAGGAAACTGAAGAAGAAAGTTTTTACAGCGGGTATACCTACCTTCATCCCACCCTGCTGTTGAATTACCGCATCAGCGATGAGGTCAGCATCGATCTTTTCGCCGACCATGAGCCGGAATGGCACAAGCAAAAAGAGGATGATTTCGCCACCAGCCTCTTCTCCTGTTCCCTGAATTATCGCTTTCGGTAGGATAGGTCCTCCAGTATTGCGGGGAGAGTAGCTCGCGCTCAAAAAGAGCGCGGTTTTTTCATGTCTGCAGCCGGAGCGATTTTATCTTGACAAAGGTCCGGGGATGTTGTAATGTTAAACGGTGAGAGGGAGGTAGAGAGGTCGTTGTTTTCCAGGCGCGAGCTTCGACAGACGAGCATCGTAACCAGCTTCGACGAAGATAAACGAGCTTGGAAATAACATAGGATTCAAGGAGTCAAGGGGTCCAGGATTCGAGGGGAAAGGCAATTGAAAGCCTGGTATCCTTACCGGGGTTGTGGTCGGGGGTCCCTTGAACCCTGGAATCCTTAAATCCTCGAATCCTATCTTTCAAAAGACAGAAGCTAACAGGAGCAGCTACATGTCCAAGCGAGACCATCGCAGATGGGTTTCCTGTCTCCTCCTGGGCCTCGTCATCCTTATGGGGGAAGCCTACACCCATACCCTGGCCCAGGGCCTTGGCTGCGGCGATAAGCTGGCCGTGGCCAGGCTGCAGTATGGTGGGGGAGGTGATTGGTATAACGACCGGTCCATTATTCCCAACCTGATGTGCGAGGTCAACAGAAGGACCGAGATAGAAGCCCTGGAGGAGGAGATCATCCTGGAGCTGACCGACGCGGAGCTGTTTCAGCACCCCTTTCTGTTCATGACCGGCCACGGCAACATCCGGCTCAGCGAAGAGGAGATCCAGCGGCTGCGCCTGTATCTCACCCACGGCGGCTTCCTGTACGCCGATGACGATTACGGCATGGACGAGGCCTTTCGCCGGGAGATCAGAAGGGTTTTTCCGGAGAAAGAGCTGCTGGAGCTGCCCTTCAGTCACCCCATCTATCACACGCTGTACGATTTCCCCTCCGGCCTGCCCAAGATCCACGAGCACGATGGCCATCCACCTCAGGGTTTGGGCCTGTTCCACGAGGGCAGGCTGATTCTCTTCTACACCTATGAGACCAACATCAGCGACGGCTGGGCCGATGCAGAGGTGCATCAGGATCCCCCGGAGATCAGGGAGCAGGCCTTTCGGATGGGGCTAAATATCATCATCTACGCCTTGTTGTACTAAAATCAGAGCTGGGCAAGGATCTTTTGGCAATTTCATGTAGTGGAGGAAGGTCATGGCCACTTCCAGGACCAAGGGCCAGAGGGTGCCGGCGGTGCCGGATATACTGCGCAAGAGCTTGCGCAGGGAGAGGATCCAGGTTTCACCTAAAAGGCTGGCTCAGTATCTCCAGGAGCTTCGCGGCGCCCGGCGTGTCTTTCCCCTCGACCAGGAACGAGCGATGTTCGTGGGATTGATGGAACAGTGGCGAAAGACCAAGGATGCCAAGACCGTGGTATTTATCTCCAGAATGGACAACGAGGAATCTTTCCCGACCACGGTGAGCTTCGGCGTTTTGGGCTCCGACTGGCCTGGTCTGTCAGAGAGCTGTATCGGAGTGCTTCACCAGAAGGGCTGGAACATCGTATTCGCCAAAGGAATGGTGGTAGAGCATAAAGGCCAGCAGTTAGGCGTGGTGATCATGGCCGTGGAGGTGAGGTCCGCCGAAGAGATGAAACGGCTGGCCAAAGAGAGGGAAAGGCTGGCTGAATCTCTGTCCAAAGCCAGCATCGGAAGCCTGGCCAAGGCCTATCTCATCGCCCGGGAGGGCAGGCGCCTGGAGACATACAGCCGGGTCATCGAGGCAATTGCCAGGCAGTGTTCTGCGGAGGAACGGGAGGGACTTTTAGGCCCAAAGGGTGAGGCGGTGATGTTCTTTGCCAGCCGGCCCGAGGAGTACGTTTTCGAGAGAAAGACCAAGGATCTGGTCGACCAGATCATAACCAATTATCGTTTTCTCAAAAGGGTGAGGGAGACCGGCGGCCGTCCTCAGGTGTGGATTAAGAGCCTGAAGACGGTCCGGGAGCACCTGACCGGGATCACGGTGGCCGGGTACGATCGGGAGTTTTCCCTTAACGATTGCCTGGAGGCCATCGGACATGCCGTTCCCGGTTTTAAGCGCAAGTTCAACAAAGAATTCACTACAGATGATGGCATTACCATGTATCGTCTGGAGATCTGCAATAGCCAGGCTCAGCCTTTTCCCCGGGAGGAGACAGACCACATTCGCAGGGCCTTGCTCCAGATGGCCACCAGCAAGAAATTTCAGCGAGCCAAGTGGACCGAAGCCCCTGGTGGCTTCGAGCACTATGTTCGAGCCATCATTCCCTTTCTGCTGAAGGAGTTCAGGATCTCCCAGATACCACAGGTGTACATGAGCGTGGCCACGTCCACCGATTTCTTTCTGGAGTTTAAGATTATCATCATTCTGTCCGGAGATAGGACCACCCAGGAAAAGAAGATCTTCAGATGCGTGGAGGCCCTGGAACTAGCTTCCGGGCTAACTGTTCTGTCTACGAAGCCGCCCAGGATCATGGGCACGGAGGGGATCAATATCATCGATTTGCGGGCCGACCTGGACCGTTTCTCCGACCGGCAGGGGGTATATGAGACCATCGAGGAGCAGTTGGGCCGGGTGATCGGTCAGTTCAGGGATTTCGACGAGGGCATGCGCATCATGGAGACCAAAAAGCTCAGCCAGGTGCGGGAGCATTTCAGGAGAACCCGGGAAGTCCTGGTTCGGGAGTTTTACTACCAGCTGGAGGATTTTTATCGGGTCAGCGCTTCCGTGGAGGAGCTGGCCCAGCAGATCCGCATGGGCATCCGCACCATCAGGCGCCTGGCCAGATCGGATACACCCTTCGTCATCGAGGGCAAGAACGCGCAGATGGGCAGGGGGGCTGGCATGAGCACAGCCACTCTGGTCTGTATTGCCTTCGATCCCCAAATCCCGGGCTTTACCGGATGTTTGAGCACCTTGAGCTCCTATGAAACGACCATGAGCAGAGTGGAGCGGGAGGAAGCCACGGTGCTGCTCCTTAAGCTGGCCAAGGAAGGGGCTGCCCTTGATGCCGCCGGCTTAAGGCAGCTTCTTCGAGAACTGCGTAAGTCTCTCACAGTCTGCATCATGGGGATAGACTGAATTCCTCTGTATTGTTGCCAATCTTACCCGGCAGGTTTTTTAGAGCCAAACGCGTTGAATGCTGAGCCGTTCTTTGCTATCCCTCCAGGCCGGGAAAACGTCCCATCTATTCTGCCGATAAAATGCTTAGCCCTGAGGATGTGGTGATCCTTGGACTCCGTGCAACATAGAAAAGAAGCCCTCAGAGCTTATGGCTATGTGGGCCTGGCCGTCATTCTGCTGGCCGAGATACTGATGTTCCTGCGGGTGGAGCCCGTCTATACCTTCTTCACGCCCATCGTCTGGTCGGGCTACATCCTGTTTGTTGACAGCATCATCTGCAAGATCCAGGGGCGCTCCCTGATCAGCCATCGCCGGGGGGAACTTCTGTTCATGCTCTTTTTCTCTCTGGCTTTCTGGCTGATCTTCGAGCTCTATAATCTGCATATTAAAAATTGGCACTATGTTGGGTTTCCCCGGCAGTTGTGGGCCACGTGCCTGGGTTGTGGCTGGGCTTTCGCCACCATCCTGCCGGCCATTCTGCTCACCGCCAGGTTACTGGAGCTGGTGGGTTTTCCCAAAGTGACCGTGCCCAGGGTCAGGATAGGTGGAGGACTTCGCTGGACGCTCATCGTCCTGGGCGCTCTTTGCCTGACGGTTCCGCTACTGCTGCCCTTCTCCATGGCCAGGCACCTGATCGCTCCCATATGGCTGGGTTTCATCTTCCTGTTTGATCCCATCAATCACATGCGGGGTAGATGGTCCCTTCTGGGAGATCTTGGGCGCGGGGATCTGTCCCGGATATTAGTGCTTTTCGCCTCCGGTCTCATCTGCGGTCTTCTGTGGGAGTTCTGGAACTACTGGGCAAAGGCCAGGTGGATCTATGCCGTTCCCTTTGCCTTCGGTCCCAGGATCTTCGAGATGCCCCTGGGGGGATATCTGGGCTTTTTACCCTTTGCCATTGAATGTTATGTGATGTGTGTCTTTGTGATGACCCTTCGCCAACGGAGCTGGTTTCCGGGACGAGAGGTTTGATGACTGCTGAGAGGGAGGTTTCTATGAGAAGAAGAGAATTCCTCAAAAAAAGCGCTCGCGGCACCGGTGTCATCATGGTCTCGCCTCTTTTGCTGAGTGCTCTGGGCACCGGAGAAGGTCTTTGCCTGGAGACCGGGGCCTCGCCTCTGTTGGATTTGGGCAGGGAAGACCTGGACAAATTGCTGGGCATAGCACTGGCCAGGGGGGGCGACTTCGCCGATATCTATGTGGAACGGCGCCTGAGACGTCACATCGTCATGGAGGAGAACCGCATCGCCTCCATCCATCTGGGGATAGATCGGGGCGTGGGGGTGCGGGTGATCGCCGGCGACGCCACCGGGTATGCCTACTCGGAAGATCTTTCCCTCAAGAAGCTGCAGGAGGCGGCTGGCACAGCCTCTGCGGTGGCCCGCTCCGGTGGTAAAACCACCCCGGTGTCTGTTTCCCGGGGCACGGTTTCCGATCTCATCCCGGCCAGGATTCCGCTGGAGAGCGTAGCCGAGGACGAAAGGCTACAGGTGATCGGCCGGGCCAACGACGCGGCCAGATCTTATGATGGCCGGATCAGACAGGTCACCGTCACCTACCTTGAGGAGGTCAAGGAGATCGCCATGGCTAACTCCGAGGGGGTCTGGGTGGAGGACAGGCAGCCGCTGATCTACTTCATCGTCAACGCCCTGGCTACCGGGGGCGGCGCAAGACATCGCGGCCGGCGGAGGATCAGCGCTCACTCGGGATTCGAGCTCTTCGACGGGGACAGGCCGGAGGAGGTGGGTAAAGGAGCCGCCCGGGAGGCGGTGACCATGCTGGCAGCCATCGAGGCTCCCGCCGGTCAGATGCCGGTGATCACCTCCAGCGGATGGGGGGGCGTGCTGTTCCACGAGGCCGTGGGCCACGGGCTGGAGGCCGATGGCATTCAGCGGGGGACCTCTTTCTACGTCGGCAAGGTGGGCCAAAAGGTGGGCTCTGAATTGGTCACCCTGGTGGATGACGCCACCGTGCCCGGTCTCCGCGGATCCTTCAATGTGGACGATGAGGGAACTGTTTCCCAGCGCAAGGTGCTCATCGAGAAGGGCATCCTCCGCGGCTACATGTACGACAAGCTGACCGCCAGGCAGTTAGGGGCTTCATCCACGGGCAGCGGCCGCCGGCAGTCCTTCAAGCACTATCCCCTGGTGCGCATGACCAACACCTTCGTGCTGGCCGGGCAGGCCAAACCGGAGGAGGTCTTTGCTGCCACCAAGAAGGGCTTATATGCGGCGGAATTCGTCGGGGGGGTGGTGGACACCACTTCAGGGAGCTTCACCTTCACTGTCCGGGAGGCCTACCTCATCGAGAATGGCCGGATGACCAGTCCGGTGAAGGGGGTCACGCTCATCGGCAGCGGCCCCGAGGTGCTGCGGACCATCGACATGGTGGCCGACGACCTGGACTATGCCCCCGGCACATGCGGCAAGGGCCAGTGGGTGCCCGTCACCTGTGGGGAGCCCACCCTGCGCATAGGCAAGATCACCGTGGGAGGGACTAAGACCTGAGATACAGTTGAGGAGACAGTAACAGTGGCACTTCCCGACAAGAAATGAACAGGTTGGATTCTTCGCGGAGGTGAGTTTTGAAGCCCAAAAAAATGGCTGCTAGGATGCTGGACAGGCTGGTCGGCCACGGAGCCACTGAGGCCGAGGTCTTTCTGGGCCAGGGCAGCAGGTTGAGAATTGAGGTGCGCCAGCAGAAGCTGGAATACCTGAAGCAGGAGAGCTTTCAGGGGATGGGACTGCGGGTTTACGCTGGCCAGCGCATGGCCTTTGTGGATATTGCCGACTTCTCCGAAGAGACCCTTGAGCTGATGGCCAAAAAAGCGGTGGAGCTGGCCAGAATGGCCGGTTCGGACCCGGCCCACGGTCTGCCGGAAAAAGAAGGAAAGGTGACCGGTCAGGAGGTGGTGGACCAGAACATCTCTTCAATCTCGCTGGAGGAGAAGCTGGCCAGGTTGATGAAAACGGAGCGGCTGGCCATGGAGCACGACCCGATCATCACCCTGTCTAACGGGGCCTCTTATTCCGATGTGTTTCGCGAGGTGACCATCGCCAACACTCATGGCCTGTCCCACAGCTACAAGGAGACCAGATTTTCCATAAGCGTCTCGGTGGTGGCCACCAAAAACGGTCACAAGAAAGACGGCTGGGACAATTGTAGCCGGCGCAGCTACCGGAGTCTACGCAAGGCCCATCAGATGGCCCGCAGAGCCGGTGAGATGGGTGTATCCCTGGTGGGAGGGGAGCCGGTGCCCAGCGGTGAGGTTCCCGTTGTCTTCGATGCCCGGGCGGGAAGAGGGTTGATCGGCGGGCTGGTGCGAGCCGTCAATGGCAAGGAGGTACACCTGGGCAATTCCTTTTTGACCGGCAAGCTGGGCCATCCTATTGCCTCAGAGCTGGTCACCATCGTGGATGATGGCACTCTGGGCCAGGGCGTGGGTTCCGCCCCCGTGGATGGCGAGGGAGTGGCCACGCGGCGCAAGGTGGTGGTGGAGAAGGGTGTGCTGAAGGCATTTCTGTACGACACCTACGGTGCCCGCAAGGCCGGTGCTGTTTCCACGGGAAACGGTATGCGCGGATCTTACGGCAGCCTTCCCGGCATTGGAGCCACCAATTTTTACATGGTCGAGGGCGACAGGTCAGCGAAAAAGCTGATTAAGGACTTAGGGCAAGGATTATATGTTCAAGAAACGATCGGTTTTGGGGTGAACACAACTGCAGGCAGCTATTCGGCAGGGGTCTTCGGCAGCTGGATCGAAGATGGAAAACTCACCAAGCCGGTGGCCCAGGTGACCATCGCCGGAGATCTGCTGGACATATTGACCTCCATCGATGCCGTGGGCGATGACCTGGAGTTCGACGGCCGCATAGCCTGCCCCAGCTTTCGGGTGGCCAAGATGACCGTGGCGGGAACGTGAGGGAAGGGGGAAGTCCACCCCTCCTGATGCTCCCTTTGGTCGCATCCCACCACGCTTTAGCGGCGCCTGCGGTGCCGCAATTGCAAATTGAAAAATGCAAAGTGCAAATTTCAAAATGACATCGACAAATTATTGGTCTGAGGTTTCACCGGTTTGCAGAATCCATTTTTCATTTTACACTTTTCATAAAAGCATGGCAGGATACCCCCGCTCGTGAGCGGGGGAGGAATGCCATACCGATTTGGGGATTGTTAAGGGGCAAGATCCCCTTAACACAATTCCGCTAAAGCGGGATTGCGATTCTGTCCTCCCGTGGTTATCTTTAGATAACCGATGGGAGGGCGGAAACGTGTCTATTAGAAAAGCAGCCCATGTTACCTATAATATTCAGTACCACTTTGTTTGGATTCCCAAGTATCGGAAGATGGTCCTCGATGATGAGATAGCTCAGGAGTTGGAGGGGTTGATTTATGGGATTGCCGAGCGATATGGGTTTAGCATTGAGGATTTGGCGATTGCCCCCGATCACGTCCATCTGTTTTTGTCGGCTCCGCCGCGGTATTCGCCCAGCAGGATTATGGGCAAGATGAAAGGTATTACAGCGGACAAGTTGTTTCAGCGTTTTCCCCGTATTAAGAAGATGCTCTGGGGAGGTCATCTGTGGTCGAGAGGTTACTATGTTGGAACCTCAGGCGACAAAGTGACCAATGATTTGATAAAGAAGTACATTCAGTATCAGCGGAAACAGGACGATCAGCTCGATCAAGGCAAATTGTTTTAAGCCGTTGAAGCCCCCGCTCGTGAGCGGGGGTAATTCACTTTACATTTTGCATTCTGCATTTCATTAAAAAAGCGACCCCAAGCAGAGCCGCCCTTCTCACATCAGCATGGTGGCGTCGGGACACTTCCCCCTCCCATCCCCACTGCCCCGAATGAAAAATGAAGAACGCAAAGTGCAAATTTTAAAATGAACTTCGCCCAGAGGATTCGTTTGTCAATTTTTCACTTTTCATTTTTCATTTCTTTAAAAAGGGCGACCCCTCTCAGGATCGCCCTTCTCACATCAGCATCACAAAAAACCCTCACCCCTCCGCCACCGCCCGCCCCTCCGCCACCGCCCGCCCC
>DAOVRJ010000198.1 GCA_030628225.1 Candidatus Zixiibacteriota bacterium
GGATCTTTTTCGGCCGCTCTTGGCCGACGACGGAATCGAAGGACACGTAAAATGTACTCCCTTTTTTCGTATTCCAGGTGATTTACCGGTTTATGCAAATTTGATTGTGTGTTTTCCAGGATTTAGATCTTAACCAGCATCCAGCATCCGGTTTTTTCACCAGCATCAAGGATCGGTTTTTTCTTTTAACGAATCTCGAAATTCGAATCTCGAGTCTCGGTTCTGTCTTTTCACTTCAGCCACTTCAGAGGATCCAGCTGGTCCTTTCCTTGACGGACCTCGAAGTGAAGTTTGGGCCCCTCCAGGGAACCGGTCTCCCCCACCCGGGCGATCGCCATTCCGCTGTCGACCAGCTCCCCCTCCTCCACCAGAAGCTCTGAGGCATGAGCGTAGAGGGTGTAGTAACCCATCAGATGGCTCAGGATCAAGAACTTGCCGTAGCCCCGCAGCCAGCCGGTGTAGAGGACCTTTCCAGCGGAGATGGCGCGGATCTCGGCGCCATAGGGGGCCTTGATGTCGATTCCCTTGTTGAAGGTCACTGTTTTGTATTGGGGATGCTTGTGTTTGCCGAACGTTCTGATCAGCTTTCCCTGAACAGGCCAGGGCAATGAGCCCTTTGACTTTTGGAAAAGGCCCGCTTGCAGCGTAAAATCCGCAGGCGCGGAGATGGGCGGAACGATCTCCTGCCGCTGTCGTTCCAGTCGATCGATAATGGCCTGAATTTGTCGGGCGCTCTCCTCCATCTCGCGGATGGCCTGCTCGTGAGCGGCTTTCTTGTCCCGGATTTGGCGAAGAAGCTTGCTCCGGCTGGTCTTTTCACCTTTGAGTTTTTGCTCCTCCTTTTTTTTCTCCGCCTCCAGGCGACGGGTTTCCTTTAGCTGTTTTTCCAGCGTGGTTTTGTCCCCGGCGATGGTTCGCTGATCCGCCAGGGCCTGCCGGATCAATTGGCGGTCCTGGTCGGCCACGCTGCGGTAGTTGTGAACTCTCCTGGCCAGATCGGGCAGAGACTCGGCGGAGAGGAACGCCTCCAGCTCGGCCAATCGACCGTGCATATACATCTGGCGCGCTCGCCGGGCCAGGATGTCCTGACGTGCAGATGCCTTTTCCTGGGCAGTTTGGAGCTTTATCGTTAAAGAAGTAACCTCTGCCTGACAGGTCGCTTTTTTCTTCTTCAGCTTGCCCAGGAACTTCTCGGCCAGATCTACCCGCTCTTCCAGGTTTTTAATCTCCGAAAGAACGCTTTTCTCCTTGCCGGCCAGCTTTTCCTTGTCGGCCCGCTTCTGGGCCAGCTCTCGCCTCAGGCTCTCCAGATCGTGTTCCTTGCCCCGGATCTGGACGTCGACCACATCGGCCAGGAGGGCGACCGGCATGGACAGGAGAAGAGCCAGGAGAATTGGGAGAAGCTTTGGGGACATGGTGAACCTATGTGTTTATTCCTGTTTGTGAGTATTTATTGACTTGTGAAATAAATTTGGCGAAGAGAAACAAAGACGTGAATGTCTTATCGTGTACTTTAAACTTTACAGAGACATCATAACAAATTGATGAACTCGTCAACGCCGAGACCAGCTTGCCGGATGATCGCGCGAAGAGTGTCTCTGTCCAGTTCTCTATGGTCAGGAACGACGATTTGAGTGAAAGTATCATCCCGGCGCAGGATGATATGGCTTCCTTCTTGTCGCTTGAAGCGAAAGCCAATCTTCTCTAACCCCTTAATGCACTCGCGTCCCGAAATTCTTGGTAATTTGCTCATACCGCCACCAAGAGTGTTTCAAAGTGTTCTTCCGGGACAGGAAGATTATCTTCCTTCAACGCGGCAACGTATCCTTGAATTGCCTCTCTGATGTTCGCGATCGCCTCTTCTCTCGTCTTGCCTTGACTTATGCAACCCGGCAGACTGGGACATTCAGCCACCCAATAGCCATCTTCACCGGGGTAAATAACCACTTGTCTCATTAGGTTTACCTCCACAAAGATATTGTTCGAAAGCCCAAAACAGTTAAATCCTCTGTTCCCTTCTTACTAAGACTCTGCCAGCGAGGAAGCTTGCATTTCGTGGTCGTGAAGCTTTGAACAGGTGAGCGCCAGAGCTTTTATGTTCAGTTTCATGGCGAACAACTCCTTTTTAAACAATTATAATTGCGGCTAACCTAAAGTTTGTGTATTTGCGAAGCCCCACCTATGACGGGGTTTTGGTGGAGCGGACGAAGCAAGCGGAGCCGCGAACACGCTGTTAGGTGAAGTTGCCCCCAGGCATAGGTTCTCCGTTATCAGTTACTTTAGTAATAACATCTTCTTCATACTCTTGGAGCTTTCTGTCTCTAATCGATAGAAGTAGACCCCGCTGCTGACACTCACGGCTTTATCGTCTCTTCCGTTCCAGCTAACCCTGTGAGTTCCTGCTCGCTCTTTTTCACTCACCAGTGTCCGTACCAATTGACCTGTGATGTTATATATGGAAAGTTGCACAAAACCATCTCTCGGAAGAATATATTGAATGGAAGTAACAGCGTTAAATGGGTTAGGATAGTTTTGCACAAGGCAAAAGGCATCCGGGGTAAGGGAAGTTTGTTCCTCAACCTCTGTGAGAAGGTCTAGGATATGGGCAGTAGCCTCACACAGCCCTGCAGATTGTCCATAATTGAAGCCAAACAGGATATGCAGAGTATCATCTGAGGTAATAACAAGGTCAGGTGTGTGAGGATGACCAGCCCAAGGCACAGGAATCTCACTATATCCATAGGTGCTATCAGGCATTCTCCAGTTTACCCAAAGCTGATGCCAATTCGTGTTTATTGTGAGCCAGAAGGCAGTGCTATCTTGTGAAAAGTGAAGCTCTTGCCTCTCTGCCGACCATCCAGAAGATACATTAATGGCTCCTTTATATTCCCAGCCCGTTTCGGTCCTGATGAGATAGGGGTCATCTGAAAGAGCACTATTATATGCCCAGATATGGGTACGACCATCTGGTGCTGTCCCAATATAAGGCCAGAATGGATACAAGTAGGCATAGTCACTGTAAATCATATCAGTATATTTTCCATCCAGACTCCAGCCTGCCCCCCCATTTCTATATACCATAATTGCAACTGTATCACCAGGGTCGTCTCCATTTGGAATGATAATACCGTGGCTCATATATACAGCATTGGCTGTAACAGATACCGAAGGCATAGTATAGGCACAGTAGTCTCGGGTAATACTATCATTGTATGAAATAACAAAATCCCTCTGCCATTCTGTTCCTGTCCACTTGACCTCAGAGTATTCATAATGATATGGATGAGGATATTCCCCCTTACGATCAAGATATATGCAACACGGCTTGCCTGAATTGTCACAGGATGCACCTATTGCATCTGCCACAGTGATAGAGTCACCAACAATGGAGATATCCCAATCACTTCCATCCCAGTATGCGGCATATAAGGTCTGAGAATTCATACCAGCCCCATCCAATGAAAAAATGACTGGATTTCCTTCTCCGTCAAAAGTTATAGATGTCGGTCTTTGATATTTGCACAAACCATCCATCACTGTATTTATCCCCCAGCCACTCAAACCTTTTGTGCCATACACAATACTAAAGCTGTCATCCTTCATCAGCTTGGAACTGAAATGGAGTTCTTCGCCCACTCTCGTGAGGTCTATCCCATAATACCCCCTACCCCAATCCCAATTCTGGAATGAAAGTGAGTCCACAACCTGCACATTCCAGTCAAATTGTGCATAGACAGTGCCTGGAAGCAGGGCAAATATACCGGCTATCAGCATTGCTTTTACTCTTGCCATTTCAACCGCCTCCTTTTATTATTCGAGCCCCCTTACACAAGAGATGAGAGACAGCTCGACATCTCCTCATCCCGAGTAGCTCTTCCGAAATCGCAAAACGACTTTTCCTTTCTTGCAATTGCCTGGGGACAATGTCGCCCATCTTAAAACAACCGAAACAGGTTCGTTTATCCACAACTCTATGTGAAGCTTCAAATTGCACCTTATTTACTGCTGTTATTTTCTTCTCGTCAAAAGAACTTTATAAAATTTGACTGATACGATTTATTCAGGTTGAGCCGGTTTGCGTGGGAATCACCTCCGGTCGTCCGCCCCAAGTGGGTAGGACCCTGAGGCCCGGAACCTGTTTTTTTATGGTGCCGGTTTTCGCACCCGTCCACCATGCCCCAAACATTCTCACCCCTACTTCCGCCCCACCCTCCTCATGGCGAGGGCACTTCCCGCCCCACCCAACAGCGTCCCAAATACCAACAAACCCACCCACAGGCCCGGCGGCAGAAAAAGCAATCCGGCCAGGCGGCGAGATAGCACTCCATACAGCACACCCAACAGGATCGACCCTAACAGGGCCCCGAAGAAGCCGTAAATGGCTCCCTCCACGACAAAGGGGCGGGCGATGAAGCCCCGGGTAGCCCCCACCAGCCGCATGATCTCCACGGCCTCCCGGCGAGCGTGAAAGGCCAGCCTGATGGTTGTGGCCACGACCAACACGGCGCTGGCGGCCAGGATCAGGCCCAGTATTAGCGTGGCAGCCCCCACCGCAGCCAGGAGACGATCCAGCCGGGAGAGCCACTGCCGGCCGTA
>DAOVRJ010000126.1 GCA_030628225.1 Candidatus Zixiibacteriota bacterium
CGTTTCAAGGAAAAGAGGTTCGCCGCCGGGGCCGACAGGGAGCAGATCAAATCCTGCCAGAGATTGGGACTGAGTTTAGACTCGTTCATCCAGATGACTCTGCAGGCCATGCAGTCCATCGACCGGGATTTGGGACTGTAGCTGGTGGAAGAGAGTCCTGTATGCGGCTTTTGTTGAGGGGAATGATCTGGGGGTTCCTTCTGGGTATCCTGGTGGTTTCTGCGGGAGAAGCTCTGTCGCACAGCGATCCCCTGGCAACGTCTTTGGGCCGGGAGAGCTGCTGGCGAAGAACGAGCTCATCTGCTCCTGGCCAGGATGGCTGGTGGGGTAGGGATAAGAGGCTTCACCTGGTGGTCAGCGCCGGTATGGTGGGGGTTGGTTTTCATCTTCTGCACGATCGCTGGCACTGCGCTGCTGATGAGTCGCGGATATTGGCGGTGAGCATGACTGCCCTGGCAGGTGTGATCAAGGAGTTGACCGACGGGAGAAAGACGCCATCCACTCGCAGTTATAAAGATTTGCTGGCCGATGGGTTGGGTATTTTGGTGGGGGTGTTCTTGTTCGCGCAGTGAACCCTCTGATGGCTGGGTAAGCCCTTTGTCATGATGGTGCGCCGGTATGGGGAATATGGAAAGTCAGCCCGGGAATCGCCTGGAGGTCTTCTCCTGGGTTTTTTACGACTTCGCTAACACCATTTTCTCCATGAATGTGGTGACCATGTATTTCTCCCTGTGGATGACAGTGGATAACGGCAGGGAGGATATCTGGGTCAGTGGGGCCAATTCCCTTTCCATGTTGCTGGTGGCTTTCTCCATGCCCCTGCTGGGGGCAATTTCGGATCAGATAAAGCGGCGCATGCCCTTTCTCATCGGCCTGACCATAACCTGTGCGTTGTTCACGATACTCATCGGCGTCGTGGGACAAAGTGAACTTGCTTTTCAAACCAGAGTTCTGTGGGCCGTTCTTTTCTTCGTAATAGCGAACTATGCTTACCAGGGAGCATTGGTCTTTTACAATGCCCTGCTTCCGCAGGTGAGCACGCCGCAGACAATGGGCAAGATCTCCGGCTATGGTGTGGCCCTGGGCTATGTAGGAGCAATCGTTGGCCTGATTCTGGTGATGCCCTTCAACGAGGGAAGCATCTTTGGTATTCGGATTCCCTTTATCCATGGTGGGGGGCGAGGCGCGACCTTTGTGCCAACAGGTCTGCTTTTTCTGATTTTCTCCATACCCACGTTCCTGTTTGTCCGCGATCGGGTGCAGGGAGGGCATGAGAAGTTAAAGGTGAGGTGGGGAGAGGGCTTGCGGAGGGTCTGGGAGGGGTTGGCGAACACCGCTAAATATCCTGGAGTGGTCCGTTTTCTGGTAGCCAAATTCTTCTACGAGAACGCCATCAGTGCTATAGTTATCTTCATGGCCGTGTATGCTGTGAAGGTGATGGGTTTCAGCGATGCGGTGGTGTTGCCTTTCTTTATCGTTTCCACCATCTCGGCCACCTTCGGTTCCCTGATCTGCGGCCGGGCCGTGGACCGATGGGGTCCCAAGCGTACCTTGCAGGGGGTGCTGTTGGGCTGGATCCTGTCTCTTGGCTTGGTTCTGGCCAGCGGCAATAATTGGGTCTTCTGGGGCGCTGGTTCACTCGTCGGGATCTTCTTGGGCTCCACCTGGACGGCGGCTCGTCCGCTGCTGGTGACTTTGGTGCCTGGCGAGATGCTGGGTGAATTTTTCGGACTTTATTCCTTCTCCGGCAAAGCGGCAGCCGTTTGCGGTCCCCTGGTCTGGGGCATGGTTGTCTTTTGCTTTCGAGACTTCCCGGTCGTGAAGTACAAATTGGCAGTGGGTTCTATGTTAATTCTCATCTGCATTGGTCTGGCCGTTCTATGGGGTGTTCCGGAAGTGTGCCGGAGAAAAGAGTCCTTGTCATAGGTCATGGTGGCCGGGAGCAAGAACGAAGATTCCAGCACAAGGAGTTTCTCATGTTCAGAGCAACTACCATCATCGGGGTTCGGCATAAGGGCCGCGTGGCCCTTGGTGGAGATGGACAGGTCACGTTCAACGACACGGTGATGAAGCACAACGCCAATAAGCTCAGAAGATTATACAACGGCACGATTCTGGCTGGTTTCGCCGGCACAGCGGCCGATGCCATCACTCTGTTCGAGCGGTTCGAGGAGAAGCTGGAGGAATTCTCCGGCAATTTGCCCAGAGCGGCCGTCCAATTGGCTAAGGATTGGCGCACCGATAAATACCTGCGCAGACTGGAGGCTCTTCTGGCGGTGATGGACCGCAAACATGGCTTGATTCTCTCCGGAACCGGCGAGGTCATCGAGCCAGACGACGGGATTGTGACCATTGGCTCCGGGGGATCGTACGCTCTGGCCGCGGCCCGGGCCTTACTGAAGCATTCTGATCTGGATGCCAAGTCTGTGGTGAGAGAATCGATGAAAATTGCTGCCTCCATCTGCGTCTACACCAATGAGAAGATCGTCGTCGAGGAGCTATGAGGAGCGAAAGGGGAGGTTTTAATGGCTGAGTTAACCCCAAAGCAGATAGTGGCCGCGTTGGACAAATACGTGATCGGCCAGGATAAGGCCAAGAAGGCCGTGGCCATCGCTCTGCGAAATCGTTGGCGGCGCCAACAGGTTCAGGGCGCTCTTCGCGATGAGATCATGCCTAACAACATCATCATGATAGGACCCACCGGGGTCGGTAAAACAGAGATCGCTCGCCGATTAGCCTCTTTAGCCAATGCTCCTTTTATTAAGGTGGAGGCTTCCCGGTATACTGAGGTGGGGTATGTGGGGCGGGATGTGGAGTCCATGATCCGGGAGTTGACCGACCTCTCGGTGAATATGGTCAAGAAGGAGAAGACGGAGGCGATTCAGGCGAAAGCGGCCGAACTGGCCGAAGAGCGTTTGCTGGACCTGCTCTTGCCCTTTCCTTCGGCCAAGAAGCGTCACGAGGGAGAAAATTGGGCGAAGGAGGAGGATCATCGTCAGAGAACCCGGGAGAAATTGCGCCAGCGGTTGAGGACCGGGAATATGGAAAAGCGCCTGGTGGAGCTGGAGTTGAGCGAGGGGCGGTTTCCCGTCGTGGAGGTTTTCTCGCCCATGGGCATGGAGGAGCTGGGCATTAACTTCCAGGAGATGTTCGGCGGCCTGATGCCCAAACGGACCAAACGCCGGAAGGTAACGGTTGCTGAGGCGAGAAGGGTTCTGGCACAGCAGGAAGCCCAGAAGTTGGTGGACATGGAGGAGGTCCTTCGAGAGGCGAAACACAGGGTGGAGAACTCCGGGATCGTTTTTTTGGACGAGATCGACAAGATCGCCGGCCCGAGATCCAAAGTAGGACCCGATGTGTCCAGGGAGGGTGTGCAGAGGGACATTCTGCCTGTCGTTGAGGGAACCAGCGTGCCCACAAAGCACGGGATGATCAGAACTGATCACATTCTGTTCATAGCTGCCGGGGCCTTTCACAGCTCCAAGCCCTCCGATCTTATCCCCGAGCTCCAGGGGCGATTTCCCATCCGGGTGGAGCTGGACAGCCTGAGTGCGGATGATTTTATCAAAATTCTCACCGAGCCTGAGAACGCTTTACTCAAACAGTACACGGCCCTGCTGGGAACCGAGGGGGTGAAGATCTCCTTCACCAAGGGAGCCGTTAGGGAGGTGGCGGCCATTGCCAATCTGGTGAATTCCAGAAGCGAGAACATTGGAGCCCGCAGGCTTCATACCGTGATGACGACCCTTTTGGAGTCGGTTCTTTTTGAGGTCCCCGACGCTCCCAAAACCCAGGTGAAGATCACAGCGGAGAAGGTCAAGAAGACCCTTCGGGAGATTGTGGAAGACGAGGATTTGAGCCGGTATATATTGTAATAGTGAATTCGCTAAGTGGGTGGTGAAGTTGGGTGACCTTCTTCGAAGGTCACATTGAGAATTGAAGATTGAGAAAAGCAAGGGGTTTGGGATTTGGGGGTTGGGGTTTTGGGAAAAAAACAAAATTCTATCACCGGAGATTAAAGATCTGGGGGAAGGGAGGTGTAGTCCATAATCCCTAACCCCTCTCTTTTCAGGGGTCTCCTGACCTCTATGAGTTTACCAGGAAAGTCGAAGCAGATCTTGTCCATGTGGTCGCAAACATCAACCAAGAGCTGCAGTCGGATTTCCCCGCAAAGTGGGTAACGCCGGACGGCTGGATGACATCCTGCGGATGTGGAATTGAAAGATAACAAACCGTACTGGCGATCAGCGGTTTCACCGATCTGCTCCGCCCCTGTCGGGTGATAGGATGTCTGCTGAACATCGTGGAGCGATCAAGAGATTACCCATGTGGTTGATGTGGTTATAGATGGATCACAGTAGATTGCCTTCGACCAGGCCGAAAGCATGATGCACATCCAGAAGGCCGTCATGGTTAAACTGCTGGCCTGAAAGGGAACCAGAAAGTACAGTCTCCTTGCTTTCTTCAGGCATGAAAAAAGGTGTTACGACCCTGAAAATTCTCCATTGAATAAGCGGATCCCCTTACCTTACCTCATTCTCATGAGGGGGTGCTCGTGGAGTCCATTCTGGATAAGTTAGCCAGAGAATTGGGCCACCGAAGCGAAATAAGCTTGGATTCAAGAACAGCCCCACAGACAGAGATGGAGGGGGGCCGGAGAAACTGGAGATGGTGGGCCAACAGGTTCTACCGGATGGTTTGTTTCGGGGTGGGGATGGTGCTCATGGAGTTCTTCCTCATGGAACTTGATTTCTCCACCGCCAAAGCTGCCTATCTATTGGCTCTGATCAACTTTGGGGCTGCTATCCACGCCGTAACTTTTCCCGCATCTTGGCGAATTTCCTTTCACTTCATCCTCACATATGCTAACTTGCTTCTCTTTGGACCGGGGATCGCCGCCCTGAGCTCAGGATTGGGAGCTTTTGGTCATTACCTGATCGTTCGCAGAAAGCCTCTTTCGCTGGCCATGTTTCATATGGGCAGATACATCCTGGCTGCAGTGGGGGCGGGGTACGTTTTCTCAGCGTTGGGTGGCAGATGGGGGTGGCCGAACATCACCTGGATCATGGTGTCGCTCAGCGTGGCCACTTATTTAATTATCGGATTTGTCCTGGAAGTGTTGCCCTTTCTATGGTTGCGAGGAATCACTCTGAGGGCGGCGAGGAGTTTTTTTCTCAGGAGGGCCTTGGTTTACATTATCTTTGTACCCACCAGCATCTCCATCTTTTACATCTATTTCCCCTATGGTATGGATGGCGTTTTACTCTTTTTAGTGCCGGTGGCTACCTTTGCCCTGGCTCTGGAGCTCTATGCCAGAAGTAATGTCGCCAACCGTAATTTGACCGCCGTTGAGGAGATCAGCAGAAAGGTTAGCACCATCCTCGATCCGGATCGATTGACCGGGGAAACTCTGAAGTTGACCGGCAGCATTGTCGATTTTGTCTGGGGCGTGATGTGGATAAAGAACCCCAGGAGTGGCAAGTTAGAAGCCCGACACTGTATGAACTCCTCCGGGGCGGATCGGACGGCTCCTGCAGAGCTTCCTGCGGCTGTGGCGATGGTTGCCCGGACGAGCCGTTCCGCCGAATCCTCCGGGTTTTTTCCAGAAAAATTAGATGCTTTTGATGAATCGGCGTCCCTTTCGGTGCTGGCTGTGCCCCTTTGCTCGAGGGGCGAGATAATGGGAGTGCTTGGCCTGGCTACTGCTGCGCCAAAAGGTTACACGTCCCGCGAGCGTCGTTTGCTGGAGACGTTGGCCGAAAATGTGGCCATCGCCATTCATAATGCCCAGCTTTTTAAACAGAGGGAAAGGGAAGCCATCAGAGATGGGTTGACCCGTTTGTACAACCATCGTTATCTTCAGGAACAGTTGACTCAAGAGGAGGGAAGGGCCAGACGGTATAGCCGCCTTTTCTCGTTGATCATTTTGGACATCGATCATTTCAAGATCTACAACGATGCCTTTGGCCATCCGGCCGGGGATAAGCTCCTTGTCGATGTAGCCAAACTTCTGAGAGACTCCGTTCGGCAAGTGGATTTCGTGGCTAGATACGGAGGTGAGGAATTTGCCGTTGTCTTGCCAGAATGTGACAGGGATGGGGCTGTGTTGGTGGCGGAGAGGGTTCGAAAGAGTGTGGAAGAGTTTCCTAATCCTCACCAGGAAGATTACAATTTGACCATCAGCGCCGGCGTTGCCTCCTTTCCGACGGATGGGGAGAACAAGGAGGAAGTGATAAACAGGGCGGATGAAGCTCTTTACAGAGCCAAGCGGGAGGGGAGGAACCGGGTTTGTTGGTGAGATGATCATCTGTGGTTTTTCGGGGGAGATAATGAGGTGTGCATGACCAAGGGGAGAGGCGAGCGTGAGCAGAAGCGACAGTGACGAAGAGAAATATACCAGAGGTATTTTCAGGACGGAAGGTTTCTTGAAATCTGGTCTCCTCTGTGGTTTGCTATTGCTGAGCTTTCTGGCCGTCCAGGGCCACAGTCAGGATGCGCCACAGGAGCTCGCCTTCGCCAGGAAACTTTTTGACGATGGGCTTTACGTGCTGGCAGCAGAGCAATACCACGATTTTGCGCTGGCGAACCCCTCCAGCCCTATGGCGGTCCAGGCCCGGTTCATGGTGGGCGAGTCCTATTTTGCCAATGGTGACCTGGCCGAGGCTGAGGAGGTGTATCGGGAATTTCTGGCCCAGGATCCCAGGAGTCATTTTGCATCCCAGGCCTGGGTTCGCCTGGGAACCTGTTTGAGCAAAGCCGGCCACTTTTCCGATGCGGCGGCGGCTTTTTCGCGTAGTGGGCGTCTGGACCCGGATGGTCCCTGGGCTGCACCAGCACTCTTCGGAATGGCAGATGCTCTGCGTAAAGCCGGGGAGACGGCCAGGGCGCTGGAGAAATTCGACGTCTTCGTGAACAGCTATTCTCAGAACTCGCAGGTCCATGAGGCTCATTTAGCCCGGGGGGAGATCTTGGTGGACCTGGGTCAATTGAATCAGGCCC